>JBDLJY010000135.1:0-16358 GCA_039714115.1 Pseudomonadota bacterium
ATACTGTCAAAAGTGGCGTTGAAGCGACTAAGAAAATAGGACAAGATACCGTTCAAGCGGCGACGGATACTGTCAAAAGTGGCGTTGAAGCGACTAAGAAAATAGGACAAGATACCGTTCAAGCGGCGACGGATACTGTCAAAAGTGGCGTTGAAGCGACTAAGACAAAACTATCTGGAAAAACAGATAACGAAGCGGAAAAAACAACACCAGCAACGGAAGAAGAAAAAACATAAAGACTCAACAAATATAAAAGGAGTCCAAAATTTATTTTGGACGAGCCGACGTCCAAGATAAAACTTGGACTCCAAAACAGGAGTCCAAAATTTATTTTGGACAAATCAAGTTGACATTTTATTTTCATCGTGTAAAATATCTCTGTCTTTAGATGGTCGGATCGAAATCGTTCTATCTGATAACTGATAAGAGACCAATATTAGGGCTCGTTTTGTTATTCATTTTGCCTTTAGGAGGCAAGCGGCAACTGATTGCGCGGATGTTACTGAAATTCCAACGGTGGAATGTTCCCTGAAATCAACGCCATGACAAATGTAGTGGTTTTTCAGGTTTCTACGCGCCAGCGTCGAGTGGATACCACAATGAGCTTAAAAACGTCGATTTAAGAATAACAGGAGAATAGAAATGGCTTTACCTTTTTTACCTTTTTTACTTGGTGCGGCAACGGGTGCTGCCGTGACTTACATTGTGACAAACAAATCGGCTAAGACAAAACTATCTGGTAAAACAGATAACGAAGCGGAAAAAACAACACCAGCAATGGAAGAAGAAAAAACGTAATGACTCAACAAATATAAAAGGAGTCCAAAATTTATTTTGGACGAGCCGACGTCCAAGATAAAACTTGGACTCCAAAACAGGAGTCCAAAATTTATTTTGGACAAATCAAGTTGACATTTTATTTTCATCGTGTAAAATATCTCTGTCTTTAGATGGTCGGATCGAAATCGTTCTATCTGATAACTGATAAGAGACCAATATTAGGGCTCGTTTTGTTATTCATTTTGCCTTTAGGAGGCAAGCGGCAACTGATTGCGCGGATGTTACTGAAATTCCAACGGTGGAATGTTCCCTGAAATCAACGCCATGACAAATGTAGTGGTTTTTCAGGTTTCTACGCGCCAGCGTCGAGTGGATACCACAATGAGCTTAAAAACGTCGATTTAAGAATAACAGGAGAATAGAAATGGCTTTACCTTTTTTACCTTTTTTACTTGGTGCGGCAACGGGTGCTGCCGTGACTTACATTGTGACAAACAAATCGGCTAAGACAAAACTATCTGGTAAAACAGATAACGAAGCGGAAAAAACAACACCAGCAATGGAAGAAGAAAAAACGTAATGACTCAACAAATATAAAAGGAGTCCAAAATTTATTTTAGACTAGCCGACATCGAAGATAAATCTTGGACTTCAAAATAGGAGTCCAAAATTTATTTTGGACGAATCTCATTCATGGAGCCCGTTATTAGGGCTCGCTTTGTTATTCATTACTCAGAGAAACAGCACGGTAGTCATTATGAATTTTGGGAGCTTGTCCATCTGTGCTTGTTTCCTCGGAAGTTGATACTCAAGCATGAGCGTGGTAAATTGCAACGGCAACATAAGCGTAGAAATTGGTACAACAATCGCACTTTTAGTTACCGGATAAAAAACGCTTAACTTATTAATTGGATTGTGAAAAAATTCGCATCTAATGAAAATCAATAAACCGAGAACCAAGGTGATATTTTTATTGAAAGTGCTCGTGATGTTTTGCGAGCTTTGGGAGATACCCCTCAGGACTTTGTCCTGTGCTTTGTTAATAAATGGTTTTTATGTTAATGAAAATGTATCGGGATCAGCGACAGCAAAAAAATCGTTTGTTGGATAATATCGGGTGGGTTTTGCTATAGCAAAATTCACCTTTTTTTTGCTTTGACTTGATGTTCTACGTCTCAAGAACCTCAGTGCCGTATTTTAGAGCCACCAAACAGACAACAATGACGACAAAATGACACAAACAAAATGACACTCATTGTTGCGCGAATCGTCCATCTTAATCATGGCAAATACATCATGGTGCCAGAAATATGACAATTATAAAAAAAACTGACAGACTATGTTGACGTTAAACATAGCATTGCTTGGTACGGATGCCTTATTGATTGCTCTCATGGCACAGGGTGAAGAAGTGATTACCTTACCACCCGTTCTCCGATTTGTGGACAAACATCACCACGGTTCGGTTCCTGCTTCACACCAAGCTGGTTGCTACAGCAAGCTGTAACAGAGCCGTCTTGTCATGTTAATTCCCGATGAACTCCCGGTATCACTATTCGGTCTCAACTTGACTGAAATAAAAGGTTCTTCAAATTAAGAGCGGCATTTAAATCTCGGTCGAGTGATTGACCACAAGCTTCACAATGATAAACACGTTCAGAGGAAAAAGCTGAAGGATAACTTCAGTTTTTCCTTTTTCTGACCACAGTTGGAACAGGTTTTTGAAGAAGGAAACCACCTATCAGCTATTAACAAATAGTTACCTTTGTATTGCGATTTATATTCAAGCTGTCGTCTAAACTCATAAAAACCAATATCTGCAATGGCACGAGAGAGCTTACGGTTTTTTAGCATGCCTTTGACATTCAAATCCTCAATCACAATGCCACCGAAACGGTCAGTCAAATAACTAGTGAGTTTGTGAAGTGAATCCTGCCTTGAGATTGCAAAGCAGATTCGACATATTCATATCCAAAACGCATTAGTCTGTCTTTATGTTCAATCGCAATTCTCGAAACCGAAGAATCGCTCAATAATCGCTTGAGTTTGAGACGATGACCATTCAAACCAGAACCAATTTCCGTCACGACTTTCGATAAAGCAAAGCATTTTTTGGTCACAGCCTCAACGACTCTTGCGACTTGTTGGTCAAGATCAGGTTTCTGATCGTTTGAAGAGACACGGGCATAAACCACACAGTCCCGGTTATCCTCGGTTTTGGAGGATTTAATTAAAATCGTTCCGGTTGCCATTTGTTTGGCTTCAACCGGTAATTTACCTTCATTAAACCAACGCCATGCGGTTTTGTAGGAAATACCTTGTGACTTTGCCCAATCGCTGAGTTTCAGGGAAAAAAACTTATACATGACTGGATATATTTGTCAACAAAAATTTCAACAGTTTTTAGCCCCTTCAGTTTCATTGCCACAGCGCAAACCATTGTCTTGTTGGATACCAAGCCCGTCTTTGTAGGTTGTACCAGTTTTTTTCCATCCAAGCCATCAATGCCATTAAGTTTTGGCAGGCGCAAGGCAAACGTCAACAACAACCTTATTAAGAGGATCATACATCACTGATGCAAGGGCATAACCATGCTCACCAGTTATTTTATTGTTATTACAAGTAGTTGTTTCAAGTCATGTGTACCAAATTCCTGTATAATCTCTGTGGAGATTGATTGCCTGAATATGTGGAAACGCTTGCCAGCGGTTACGGCTTAGAGCCACCCAGTGTCACGCCCAAGCCAGCCGCCGCCATGCCAGCTGCAGTCCAACAAACTGTGCAGGGGCAACAATTGGAAAAAGTAAAAGTGGATATGGAAAAGAATGATAACTGGCAATGGATGCTCATACTATTGTTGTTCGTCACGGTACTGGGTTATCTGCGCCAACTGGTGGGACTTTATTTTTCGTCCGCCTATCCCCATAATTTTTTATCTCGTTCGTAAATATTCAAGGGAAAAATCAGGTGAAATTGTTATGATGTTGCCAAATATTTTATTGCCCAAATCGATGAAGACGCAGGTGATTTGATATCAAACCTGAAATTGCAAAAGTTAGTCTATTATGCTCAAGGTATAAATTTAGCCTTATCTGAGCAACCCTTATTCCAACAAGCACATCCCATCTTTTGCCTCAAGTATCTGGATAAAGAAGAATATTTATAACTGATAACTTAATAGGAGACTTAATCTATGTCTATTGCTCTATTTCGAACTTTCACTCGTATGCTCGTATCTTTGACGCTGATATTTTGCTTGGTAAGTGGAATCAAAGCACAGGCAGATTCAGCTAATGCAGTTCGTGCCGTGGGGCGGTCATTTTTGGCTTAATCACGGCATCGCTGACGTATTGGATCAGCAGCGTAAAAAAACGTTGGTTGGTGACAGAATATCGGGATATTGAAGCCCTATTAAAAGGAGGAAAAGCGCATGAATCTGCTTGAAGACGAATCCAATAATCCGATACTATCGGTGGTTAATATCGTTGACGTGTTTTTAGTCATCATAGCGGCCCTACTGATTGCGATAGCCAATAATCCGTTTAGTCCATATAACACGGAAAATGTGGTTGTCGTTAAAAACGTGAGGAAAATATGGAAATCATTGTCAAAAAAGGTCATGAAATTGAGAAATATCAGGAGATGTAGTGGTGGGCATGTATGTTTTGCGATGCAAGAATGGAAACTGGCAATATGTTTTGTAGTGTAGGAATCGGGTTAACATTTTATGCTTTTTATAAATTATTGTAAATATTACAATTATATATTTATACTTATTGTTCATAATTAAAGGTTAAGGTGATCTGATGTTGAACGAATTAATTACCAAAGATGAGCGTGACGCCGTTTATAAAACGATTTTTTCTCGCAGGGATGTTAGAAAAGAATTTCAACCGGATCCGATACAAGATACAGTATTGCAACGTATTTTGATGGCTGCTCACCACGCCCCTAGTGTAGGTTTTATGCAGCCGTGGAATTTTATTATCGTAAGAAATATCGAGACTAGAAAAAAAATAAAAGAAGCATTTGTATTAGCTCATGAAAAGGCTGCTCAGTTGTTTGATGAGGAAAACAGCAAAAAATATCGAAAGCTGAAACTAGAAGGAATCACGGAAGCACCTTTAGGTATTTGTGTAACTTGTGATCGGGAGCGAAATGGACCAATAGTTATTGGGAGGACTTCTATCCCAGAAACTGACATTTATAGTTCCGTATGTGCTGTACAAAATCTATGGATTGCTGCTAGAGCTGAAAATTTGGGAGTTGGATGGGTTAGCATTATTGATAATGTTAAATTAAAGAAAATTCTCGGTATACCAAATCATGTGGTTCCTGTAGCTTATTTATGTCTTGGCCATGTATCACACTTCCAAGAAAAACCAGACTTGGAAAGAACGGGATGGCTTCCTCGACTAAAAATGGAATCAGTGGTATATGACGAAAAATGGCCAAGAGATACTTAATCACTAAAATGCTCTCGCAATGATTGCTCTCACAATCATTGTCGAACACCGTTGAGAAAACTACGCTTGTGAACGGCGGGACTTGTACACATAATATTCCCAATAATAGACAAACTAGCGGCCTCAACGCCGGTGACTTCTTATGCCGTTTGGGATTTGCCCCAAGTGGTACGCCATTGCCGGGGCGTGTTGCGGGTGGTTATGGCTAGACATGTTTGCATATACCGCTGCCGGGACACCCGCTGTCGGTTCTAACACGCCTATGCCCACGCAATTAGGTACTGGTAAAGCTGAATACAAAGCTGAACTTGGTATCACCAAATTTTTTAATGAGCTGAGATTAGATGCTCACACGATGTACACATATAGAGCAAAAGCGACAAATGATTATGACTTTGGAAACGAATTGCTTTATAATATATCCATAGTCAAACCTCTTACTAACACCCTCAATTTTGGCATAGAATACAATGGGAAATATAACTCTAAAACCAACATGGGAACTGATACAAATCCAATGTTAAGAGCAATGCTTCCATTTAAAGCATTTAGTGGTACGGCAGGATACATCACTCCTCAAATACATTATGTACCTTTTGGTAAACCCAAAATACACTTTGATTTTGGCGTATCAATATTGACTCACTACAATCTAAGTGAAGCACAGCCCCTTGAAAAAACAAGATTTATATTTAGAATGGGCTATCTTTTTTAACGCAATCATAAAGATGAATTATGAAAATATTAAAATTATTACTGATTTTAATCCTAATTGTAGGCATTGCTCTATTTGTCAAGATTAAATTCTTTAATCCATTTGAACAAGATGTAACGATAAGTAGTCAAGCAGATAAGAATAATTCATTGATAGATAAAATTGTCTTAGCTGGACCATTTGCAACGGTTTCTCATCCGTTGATACACATTGTTAAAAGCGGCGCGTTAAGTGATGTTGCTAAAAAAGTTGAATTTAGATTATGGAGAAATCCTGATCAATTGAGGGCTATCGTTTTAGAGGGTAGCGTTAATTTTGTCGCCGTTCCGACGAATGTTGCCGCCAATTTATATAATAAAAGGCAAAAAATTAAACTTTTGAATGTCTCTATTTGGGGCATTTTGGGGATGATGACTCGTGATGAAAATCTCAAAACGCTGGCAGATTTTAAGGGTAAAGAGATTGTCGTGCCATTTCGTTCCGATATGCCTGATATTATGTTAAAAGAGCTTATTAAAGCACAGGGCTTTGATCCGGATAAAGATTTTAAGCTGACTTATGTCAGTAATCCAATAAATGCGATGCAGATGCTCATTTTAAGAAGAGCTGATCATGCCCTTTTGGCTGAACCTGCGATTTCTATGGCACTGAGAAAAACTGGCTCATTTCCGCTCAAAGCGATTGCCCCAAATCTATTTAGAAGTGCCGATTTACAAGATGAGTGGGCTAACGCTTTTAATACAGACAACAAAGTGCCACAAGCGGGTATGGCGGTGCTTGGTAATGTTAAATCAGAAATTATAGATAGATTCAATGTTGAGTATAAAAAAGCACTCAATTGGTATAAAGATAATCCTGTCGAAGCCGGCATTGAGACGGCAGAAGTTTTACCCATGTTAGATAAAAATGCCATAGCGGATTCTATCAAATATGTCACACTAGAGAGTATCAGTGCAATTGAATCTAAAGACAAGTTAGAATTTTTCTTTGAAGTCTTAAAAAAGAGTGAACCCAAATTAATTGGGGGTAAAATCCCCGATGAAGGATTTTATTACTCAAAATAGGGCACCCTTCAAAAGTAGTGTTTAGTGTGCTAAATTTAGTTGTTTCGGGAATGAGCGGAGCGATTTCCCGAAACATAACTATTTTTTCTAGATAATTGAAGGGTGCCCAAAATAGCTTTTTAGAACTTTTTTTAAAACCTGTTATACTTGATGATCAAGTTTTTTCGTAAACTACATTACTGGGCAAACTATTTTTGATGAGTTAAAATATATGAATGAAGAACAAACTAAAGATATGCTGGAAGAGGGTTTAGATGATATTTATCCCGACGCGACAGTTAAAATCTCTAAAGAACAATTCAGTATTTATGATTTAAAAAGACAATATGATAAACGTCAAAAGATCATTATAGAACCGAATTTCCAAAGAAATGATGTCTGGAATTCTAAGCAAAAAAGTGAATTAATTGAATCCGTTTTAATGGGTATTCCTATTCCAATAATGTATTTCTTTGAGGGCAAGGATGGTAAAAGACAAGTTGTGGATGGTCGTCAAAGATTAAGTACTTTTTTTAGTTTTGTTGATGGTGGATTTAAATTAAACAATCTAAAGATTTTAAAAGAGCAAAATGCTAAACGCTTTGAAGATTTAGAACCACTTCTTCAGGGTATGATTGAAGATTATCAATTGTTTGTTTATGTCATTCAACCACCGACATCGGAAAAAGTAAAGTTTGATATTTTTGATCGAGTGAATCGTGGTGGCACTAAATTAAATCATCAAGAAATGCGAAATGCTTTATATCAAGGTAAAGCAACGGAATTATTAAACCGATTAGTCAAATTGGATTGTTTTAAACAGGCTACTGGTGATGCTATAAATAGCACCAGAATGAAAGATAAATATATCGTTTTAAGGTTTTTATCTTTTTATATGTTACATGAAAATTGGCTAGACAATATTGAATATAAAAGTGATATTGATGATTTTCTAGCTAAGACGATGGAATTTATTAATAAATTAAATGACGATAAAGTTGAACATTTAGCGCGTATATTTGAAACAGCAATGCTTAATAGCTATAAAATTATTGGTGAAAATGGGTTTAGATTCGCCAAAACAGGTAAATCGACTAAACCAATTACTATGGCATTATTTGAAATAATGGCGTATTTATTTAGTGATAAAGAGATTGGAAATCTTGATAAAGATTTGGTTAAAAAAGAAGTTGAACATCTAAAATCAGAATTTGAACAAAGCGGAACTTTCTTGAGCCGAATAGATAGTTCAACTAATGTGACGTACCGTTTTCATAAAATTCAAGAACTAAGAGAAAATTTATTATCATGATAAATCACTTAAAAATTAAACGATTCAAATGTATTGGTGAAGAATCTTTTACTTTTAAGAATTTAACCATTTTAACTGGTTTAAATTCTGCGGGTAAATCTTCTGTGATTCAAAGCATTTTATTAATGTCTCATTATTTTGGTGAGAAAAAATTCTTATCAGAAAATCTGCTTGACTTTACTAATAACAGAAACAAATACCTCAATGCCAAAGAATTTTCAATTGAGATAGACGGTATTTGTTTAACTAAAAATCTTGATGCAATAAATCAACAAGGAAATTTGCCACATTTCACAACTGAACAAGATATCTTTCACGTAGATGCTAACAGATTAGGGCCCGAGGAACTTGCTTTATATAGTAGCGAAAATAAAATTGGTAAAAATGGTGAATTTATTTTTAGTTATTATGAACAAAATAAAAGTAATGTTATTGAAAAATCTTTAATCAAAAGTGCAAATTCAGATACATTACAGAGTAATATTGATTATTGGTTAAGCTATATTTTAGATGTAGAAGTAGAGCTAAGTACAGAAAGAGTTGCTGCTAGTCATGTCAAAGTCAGTTATAAGTTCAATAAACTTCAAGCAATCTCACCTGATAGTTTAGGTGCTGGAACTAGCTATGTTGTTAAAATTTTGATTGTCTGTTTATTAGCCAAAATAGATAATATTTTACTGATTGAAAATCCAGAGATTCATTTACATCCCAAAGCTCAAGCCAAACTTGGGGAATTTTTTACTTTTCTTGCCAATAGCGGCGTTCAAGTGGTTTTAGAAACACATTGTGAAAATTTAATTGATAAAATTAGATATGAGGTATATAAAAATAACATTAATAATGATGATGTTGTCATTTACTATAAAGAGGATTCAAATACACCTTTTGAAAAAATAGAAGTTGATGGCACTGGGCATTTCATTCGGGAAAATAAAGAAGCTAATGACAATTTTCCGTCCAGTTTTTTCGGAACTAATTTAACAGAACTTTTAGAAATGGGATAAAAAATAATGGAATATACGATTGTTTTAAGCGACGAACTGTTAAAAGCGTATTATGACTTTAAAAATGCCAAAGAGGTTGATCAACAGATAATAACCAATCTTTTTAAGTATTATTCTAGGCATTTAACCAATATTGCCCAATTTGTTATATATGAAATTTATCTTAAAAATTATTAAAGATTTTCCCGCTTACCTTTGGAGTGGCTGGGGCGCATTAGCTTCAATATTTCTATTCATCGCTTGTTGGGATTTAGGCGCACAGGTTTATGGAGAATTAATATTACCCTCTCCGCTTAAAACCTTTTCAACACTTTATGAGATGTTACAAACTGAGAAAGTTTGGGCAGAGATTATCATTACAACCAAAAGAGCTTTTTTTGGATTTTTGATGTCCGTTGTTATTGGCTCAGTTTTGGGATTAATTGCTGGACTTTTTGCGACGGCTTCTATGATGAGCCGACCGATTGTCACTATACTCATGGGAATGCCACCGATTGCTTGGATAGTTTTAGCGATGATTTGGTTTGGTATGAGTGATAATACCATCATTTTTACAATTGTGGTTGCCTCTTTTCCTATTGTCTTTGTGGGTGCATTACAAGGGACTCGCACCATTGAGGATGATTTAAAAGAAATGTGTGACAGTTTCCATCTCCCACCTTTGATGAAATTTACCAATCTATATTTTCCGCATATTTTTTCTTATATTTTTCCCGCTTGGATTTCTGCCCTTGGCATGAGTTGGAAAATAGTGGTTATGGCTGAATTATTGGCTTCAAATAACGGGGTTGGTGCGATGTTAGCCAATGCCAGAGCCCAGCTTGATACTTCAACGGCTTTAGCTTTAGTGGTGGTGATGATTGGTAGCTTGATGTTGATTGAGTATGTGATACTTGAACCGATTAAAAGAGAGGTGGAATTGTGGAGAGATTAGTTGTGGAGAGTCTTAACCACTCGTATGGTTTTACCGAGATTTTAAAAGATATAAATTTTGAGTTAAACCAAGGAGAAGTATTAAGTATTGTCGGTCCCAGTGGTGGCGGAAAAACGACACTTTTGCATCTCTGTGCCGGATTATTGGATGTAGAAGAGGGTGAAATTAAAAATAGTTTTCAAAGTTCAGCCTTTACCTTTCAAGAACCGAGGCTTTTGCCTTGGAAAAATGTCATAGATAATATTGCATTAGGATTATTGGCAAAGGGCTCCGATAAAAATGAAGCCCTTGAGAAATCTCAACAGATTGCCATTCAATTTGGTTTAGAAAAAAAAGACTTTCATAAATTTCCCAAAGATTTAAGTGGCGGTATGAAGCAAAGAGTCTCTTTTTCAAGGGCTTTAGTCATCAAACCATCACTACTTTTTTTAGATGAACCCTTTTCGGCACTGGATATTGGCTTAAAACAAGAATTACAAACCCATTTAATAGAATTAATTCATCAAAAAGCGTTGACAATATTATTTATTACACACGACTTGATGGAAGCGATAAGGCTGAGTGATAGAATTTTGTTACTCAAAGCGGAGCCGGGTAGAATTGTAAAGCATTTTAAGTATGAATTACCTCAAATGCAAAGAGATAATGAATTTATATATAAGGAGAGTGCGAAGATTTTGTTAGATCATGAAATCATAGAAACTTTTGAATTGGGCATAAAATGAATCAAGAACCGTTCGCAACTAAGCACTATTTACACTATCCAAAGGGAGATTTTCCGCCCTATTTAGCTTATGGATTTAGAGCCATATTTTTGCTATTGGCGCCGTATATTGTTATATCTATCCTACTTTGGGGATTCGTTTTTGGTGGATATATTAATCCTTTTATCAATGATATGCTTTCGTGGCATATTTATGAATTTTTATATGGTGTTGGCATTGCCGGCGTGATGGCATTTTTATTTACTGGGCTACCCGAACTATTTCCCGGTACTGTACCGATTGTCGGCAAAAAATTAGCTTTAATCGTAGGGCTTTGGGTATTAGGCAGAGTGAGCTTTTGGTTTATCGACTTCTTAGGTGTTTATGTTGTCGCGATTATCAATTTAGCCTTATTTGCTTGGATTATCTCTTATGCCGTCAAACCCGTTATATTTGATCCACTGCAAAAACATGCGAGTATTGGCTATACTTTGTTAGTACTATTTTTCATTGAGGTTTGGTTTTTTGGAGCCATTGCCGGATTTTGGTCTTTCATATTGCTTGATATACTTAAGGTTGCTTTAGGTGGATTTATGACGCTGACCATTTTGGTATTAAGAAGAGTCAATATGGAGGCCATGAATGAGATAATAACGGATGAAGAGATTGATGATAGTTTTATTGCTAAACCACCCCGATATAATTTAGCCGTCTTTACCATTGTTATTTTCACCCTAGTCGAATTCTTTTTTCCCCAAAATCAGATATTAGGCTGGTTAGGTTTAGCAGCGGCGAGTGCCATTTTAGCCATTTTGAGTGATTTCGTCTTAGAAAATGAAAGTATATTTTTTAAACCCTATACCTTATATATGATGACTATTTTAATACTCATGGCACTTGGATATGGAATGATGGGATATGATTATTTAAATAGCCAAATTTATGGATTAAACCACTTTAGACACTTTTTAACAACGGGTGCATTTGGGCTTAGTTTTTATATGGTGATGATCATAATCTCTCAAGTACATACCGGCAGACATTTAAAATCAAACCTATTGATTACGCTCAGTGTATTTTTAATAGTCGTCGCTACTTTTATCAGGGTTTTAATTCCATTTTTTACAGAATATGCCATGATTATGTACTTAAGCTCATCAATTATTTGGGCTTTACCTTTTATTATCTATTCATTTCAATTTTTTTTGTATTTAATCAAACCTAGAGTTGATGGAATAGCAGGGTGAGTGATATTTAACATGAGTTATATAAAAAAAATAGAAATCAGCAATAAAGGGTGGAAAGATAAAATTACCAAAATTTATTCTAGGGGCGTTACCCTGACTATAATATTTTACCCCTTTGGGGTAAGGTAAGCCCATAAATTAATTTTATTCCAGCGGAGGATATAAACATGCGAATAGAACAACTTCATTTAGAAAATGTTGGCGTATTTGATAGCCTTGATTTACAATTTCAGCCATGTAAGCAACCAGATAAGGCTGAAATTCACATTTTTGCCGGAGAAAATGGAACTGGTAAGAGCACTTTATTGTATGCTTTGGCTGGTGCTTTTACTTCTGACAGAACCTCAATCTTAAAAAGGTTTAGAACCCATGATAAGACTTGGGTAGAATTAAAGACGGAAAGCCAAGTCTATAAGTATTTTGAGGAGACTAAATCATCATTACCAAGTATTTTTTATACTCAATCAGCACAGCCTCTGGAATATGAAGATTTAATTCATCATTACCAAAAACATGTATTTCAGTTAGCGGTTTTTGCTTACGCGGGTAATCGTTCCTTAAAATCTCATAATTTAGTCGGAATTAAAGAAATCACTGAAAGCCCTTTTGAAGCTAGCCTTTCTTTTAACTCTACTGATTCTTTAATATTAATGCAGTGGGTTGCCAATAATAAAGCCAAGGCAGCATTGGCACAAGTCAAAAATAAACCCCAAAAAGCCGCAAAGTACCAAACAACAATACAACTTATAGAAACAGCTATTACAGAAATAGTTGGATTTAAAGTTGAATTTGAATTAGAAACCGAACCAGAATTTAAGATTGAACTTAAAATTAATGGACAAGCTTTGGAATTTGAAGTACTACCAGATGGTTTAAAATCAATAATAAGTTGGCTATCTGACTTATTTATGCGTATGGACAGAATCCCTTGGATTGATGATTGTAGTATTTTAGAACGTCGCTTTATTTTATTTCTTGATGAAATTGAGATTCACTTACATCCTATCTGGCAACGTAAGATTTTGCCGGTGATACAAAAACTATTTCCCAAGGCGCAGATTTTTGTATCCAGCCATTCTCCGTTTATAGTCGCCTCAGTTAGTGATGCTTACGTGTATAAGTTCCGACTAGAAAATGGTATATCTCGTTTAGACACCATTGAAGAATCCAAGGCTGGTAGTAGTTATTCTCTAGTATTAGATGAAATTTTTACGATTGATGAATTATTTGATGTTGAAACTGAATCAGAATTTGACCGATTTTATCAATTGGAAGACGATATCAGGCATGGTTTTGACGAAAAAATACCTTTATTTTTAGAAGTAGCACGTAAATTGATGGAAAAGGGCATTGAATCAAGAGAAATTGTTGGTATAGAATTGCGGCAAATGTCCAGTATTTTAAACAAGGACTTATCAATATGATGAAATTCACTCGTTCCGCTGTCCCAAAATGTTTGAAAAAATACAAACA
The DNA here is from genome assembly GCA_039714115.1 of Pseudomonadota bacterium. Taxonomy (GTDB): domain Bacteria; phylum Pseudomonadota; class Gammaproteobacteria; order Beggiatoales; family Beggiatoaceae; genus Thiomargarita. The sequence goes on from JBDLJY010000135.1 coordinate 13,679, forward strand.
ATGGGGACGTGAATATACTGCAAAACAGTCTCCAAAATTTTACTGGCATAGATATAAAAACCGTTCAGTCCATGATATTCTTTTAGAAGAACTTGAACAATTGACTGCTAATCACTGCACTTTTTGCGATGGTTATCCATTGGGCGCACAAAGTCGTCAAACGATTGAACATTTTAGACCAAAATCAAAATATCCCAAACTAGCTTATGTTTGGCATAATTTATTTCTATGTTGTGATGTTTGCCAAAATGCTAAAGGGGAACATTATGACAAAAAATTACTCAAGCCAGATGCAATAGACTATGAATTTAACCGCTATTTCAAGATAAAAGCTAAAACTGGTGAAATTGTTATTAATCCAGTAGCTTCGGATGATGATAAAGAACGTGCTAAAATAACAATAAAGATGTATGATTTGAACAGCGAAGTGAGAAAATCATCTCGTATAAAACAATTGCAGTTGAAAAACATGTTCAAATATAGAAAGAAGGGTATTTCCAATGATGAGATAGATAATTTAGCTTATCGCTTTTTATTTATCTAAGAATTTTTTCAATTATAAATAACGGAGCGCGAGTACAACGAATAACATGGAGTATAATAAATTATTACTAATACACAGCTATTTCTTAGCTGTACTCACTATTTAGTCAAAGTTAAGCTACTATTTATGCTACTTGCTTAAACAGCGATCACGCTTGGCTTGATCAATTGGATACATTATGATTGTGTTGCCAAAATAGTTATGGGTAAAGTGATAAGCGATTATCGACAAGAAAAAAGACAGTGGTTTAAATTGCAGGAACCAACGGAAATGTTAAAAACTAAACAAAAGGAATATCATAATCTTCTCAAAAATATTGATTGGAAAACTCTTCTGAATGACGGATATATGTATTGTTGTTGTTCCTTAAACCTATGCCCTCCAATGCCAAAAATCCGGCAAGATGTGGAACGATATAGGGCTTCCGGTTAGTTAGGCATTGTTATAGCCTATTAAATTTACTCTGACCCCAATTATTTTTTAAAAATTCAAGACATTTCCCCCACAATCCCCATAGTCTCCACGCTCACGGTACACACCCGCTGCAATAATTCTATCACTTGCTCTTTATAATCGGCAAAGCGATAATTGTTAAATTTTTCGGCGATGGTTGGATCACGGGGCTTTTTTTCTTTGTATTGATCGAGTATCCATTCTAAGGCACTACGATTGCCCAGTTTATACGCCCAAGCTTCGGAGGGTACACCTTGCAAGGTAGTGATTGCGTCTATGTAAATTTTACCTGCGTCTTTGTCAGCCTTGAGTTTGGGCTTGTTTTCGGCATTGGCTGGCAATTTTTTCTCAATCCGCTTGAGTGGGTATTTTTTGACGGTTTCATAGTTGATGTGTAATTCCATCAGTTGTTTGCCCCACGTTACCCATTGATGAAAATCGTCATAAAAGGGGAGGCGTGGAAATTCGCGCTTTAGGTTGAGAGCGTATTTTTCACGATAGGCTGGGTTATGTAGTACGGCGTAGGTGTAGTGAAAAATGTCTTCTTTGGTGATCGTGTTATCTTGGTAGTGGGTGCTAAATTGGTTTAAGCCCCAGTTGGTTATGTTTTCGGTGCGGTTGCCTTGTTTGTCGTAGCGGTTAGATGCAACACCAACTGTTTGTCCACCACCTTCGAGCATACTTCCAAACTCATAAAGTTTTCCAGTAGCAACACATTTAAACTTAGATGATCCAATATTAAATAGAATCACCTGGTTTGTTTGAGACTTCCTTCTTGGAAAAAAACTAAAATGACTTTCCGTTAATCTATCGCTAAACAAAGGTTCAAGATAATAATATTTTGTATTGTATGGCTTATAGAACGCCTTTATGATTTTATCTTGACTATATGTTTCAGTTTTTCCAGCCATTAAATTTGATTTTAACCCTTCACTCCATTTTATTTCATAACTAATAAGCTGAGCTATATCATCATATTTTAATTCAAGTTTATCAAGCTCAGAATTATAAACCTTGGAGAAAAATTTTATCTTTTCAGACAGAGATTTTTTGTTAAAATCATATACCCATTCGTCTCTTGCCGTAACAACCCCATTGATAAACAACTTAAAAACCGCCTGCTCCTCTTTCTGAGATTTAGCCAGCTTAGTTTCCTTATTAGCCAAAGGCAACAAATCATCAAAATCATTGTCAGCGATGTTGAGCCAATTATGATTTTTATCTGGCATAATTTTGTCAAAATCAATTTCCTTAAATTTGGAAGTTCTTAGAAAAGCCAATTTGTCGTCGGCTATTTCCATTTCCGGGCGGCGCACATAAGAAATTTTGCACGAAGTCGCATCCTGCCGCTTTACCATAAACGAAATCGCTACCCCCGTTTGAATCCCAAACACATTATTTTTAGTGCCAGATAATTTTGGATTTTTGCGGACATCTCCGCCCAAATCTACCACATAAATATGACTAAACTCCTCAGCAACCACTTTTCTAAAACCGTCAAAAGTACGCGCCTCCAAAAAAGACGAATTAGTCACAAACGTTAAAATTCCATTTTCCGACAAACGACTACTCGCCCACCGAAAAAACCGCGCATACATATCATAAACTTTAGTCTTTTGAGCCGTGCTATTATCAATATAAGTTTTTTTAATAGCCGTATCTATCTCAGGATATTCACGATTT
>JBDLJY010000136.1:0-16293 GCA_039714115.1 Pseudomonadota bacterium
TGTCCGCCCAGTTCAAAGAAGTTATCATCTCGATTGATGGCTTCGCGTTTGAGTACGCCAGCCCATAATTCAGCCAATAAGTCTTCGGTTGGCGTTTTGGGCTGGGTGCCAGTTTTGATGGGTTCAATCGAAGGTGCTGGCAAGGCTTTACGGTCAATTTTACCGTTAGGTGTCAGTGGCAAGCGTTCGAGAACGGTGAAATGACTGGGCATCATGTAGGAGGGCAAGCTGACTTTGAGTTGGTTTTTCAGTTCACCTACCAAATCATTTGCTTCCGAATTCGTGGTTATATAAGCCACTAAGCGTTTATTGTCATCGCTATCAAACAGTGTCACTACTGCTTCTTTAACGGCTGGGTGTTGACTGAGTGCTGCTTCAATTTCGCCTAATTCAATACGGAAACCACGCAGTTTTATTTGATGGTCAATACGTCCTAGATATTCGAGGTTGCCATCATGAAGCCAGCGAGCCAAGTCGCCAGTTTTATAGATACGCTCGGTTTTGCCGAAGAGTTTAACTTCGATGAACTTTTCTTTGGTGAGTGAAGGGCGGTTGAGGTAGCATCGTGCCAAGCCAGCACCTGCAATGCACAGTTCGCCGGGAATGCCGGGGGGCAAGGGTTGGTGTACTGCATCTAGGATGTAGATGCGGGTGTTGGCGATGGGTTGGCCAATTGTTGGGGCAAAAGGGCTATCTGTAGCAACCCGCGCAAACGTGGAATAAGTGGTATCTTCAGAAGGACCATACAGATTATAAACATGTTGAACGGATGTGACTTGATATAAGGCTTGAACCAAAGAATTTTTCAAAGGCTCACCGGCCAAATTAATCACTTGTACACTGCTTGGGATTGCATTTGTATTTAATAAAGCTGTTGCCGCAGAAGGTACGGTATTAAGTAGTGTGATGGGCAATAGAGTCTCGTTCTTATGTTGCAATTGAAGTGCGTCTTCAACCACAATCACACAACCACCCTGACTTAGTGGTACAAACAACTCAAATATAGAGAGATCAAAACAAATAGATGTTGATGCTAATACACCAGTTAACTGTGCTGAGTTAAATACCTTATGTGCCCAATTAATTAACATAACCGGACTCGAATGCTCAATAGCAACACCTTTAGGCTTCCCCGTCGAACCCGATGTATAAATCACATAAGCCAAATCCTCCGCTTGAAACATTACCGCTGGATTCTCTGACAATTGGTCAGCAAAGTCCGCTTCATCCAAACACACTACAACACAATCATGTTTCAACTCATCTAAGGACAACTGTGGTTTCAAATGGCTCTGAGTCAACAACAACAGTGCCGCACTGTCATCCAACATATAACGAATACGAGCCGGTGGATAGCTAGGGTCAATCGGGACATAAGCGCACCCCGCTTTGAGAATACCCAACAAACCGATGACCATGGAAAAGGAGCGTTCCACGGCAATCGCGATTAAACCGTTATCAGTCATCAGTGAACCGTTATCCGTTTTGAGATTGAGCAGATAACGGGCGAGCTGATTGGCTTTATCATTGAGTTGTCGATAAGTCAATGGTTGGTTTTCAAAGACCACGGCGATATTATCAGGCGTTTTTTCCACTTGTTGTTCAAATAAATCAACAATGGTTTGGTCTTTTGGATAATCCGTGGTTGTCTCATTCCAAGTTTGCAATTGTTGGACTTCTTGCTCAGTCATGATGGGCAAGGTATAGATGGGCGACACACTGTCTTTGAGTACGGCTTCTAAAATGGTAACAAAACGCGCTTGTAAGGCTTTGATGTCCGCTGTATTGAAGTAGGCTTGGTTATACACAAAGTCAAATTTAACATCGGCTTGGGTGTGAAAGTCGCGCACAAATATCATCAACGGGGTTTGTTCCCAAGGATGTAGAAATAAATTAGTGTAACTATCAATACCATCAAAGCTGGCATCATAATCATGATTTTCATACGACAGGTTAATATCAAACAGTTGTGAACGTTCCTGTCCTAAACCCAGTGCCCGATTGATTTCACTCACCGGGAATCGCTGATGGCGGTAATTGGCTTTGAGGGTTTTATTAATCTGTTGCAACAATTCAGCAAAACTTAAGTCTTTGCCAAAGTTAAACAGTGCTGGAGTTATTCCAGTAAACAATCCTGCGGTTTTTTTGAAGTTAGCATTGGCGCGGTTGAGCACCGGCAGTCCAATGGCAAAGTCCTCGCGTTGGGTGGTGCGGGTGAAATAAACATACAATGCGCCCAGCAGCAGATGGAATAGGGTGGCTTTATGCTGTTTTGCCAACACATTCAAACGATTATAAAAATCTCTCTGCAAATAAAGTACCTCACAGCCACTGCCAATTAACTTATCTGAATAATGGGAGCGATAGCCTGGATTCAATAAAGGTTCAGGCGGCGTGGGGTATTTATCCAGCCAATACTGGCGTTGTTTTTCAAAAACAGCCGATTCGACATAGGCACGGTCGTTTTCAATAAAATTAATATAGGAAGGATTCTCTAAGTTGGGTACTTGCTCATTGGTTAATTGTGTATAGATTTCTGCCAGCGAGCGGTTGAGCAAGGCGATACCATAACCATCTACGATGAGGTGATGGTACTGTATTAGCCAATAGTAATTATTGTCGATTTTCACTAAATCATAACGAAATAGTGGCTGCCCGGTGAGTTCAAACGGTTCAATAAAACGTTGCTGCATCCATGTCATGGCTGTTTCATGCGGATGCGCTTGGGCTGAAAAATCCTGCACTGGCACTGTCATGGCCCATTTTTCGACATAAGTCTGCATGGGTATGCCATCTTCATCTTGTACCTCAGTCAGCACTGTACGCAAGGTGTCGTGTTTTTGCACTAGCAAATTAACGGCTTGTTCAAATAATACCGTGTCTATGATACCGGGGATTTTGACGTAGCCGCCGATGTTGTACAGCGGAATATCTTCATGCAGAATTTGGTCAAACCAGATTTCGCGTTGGGGAGAAGTGAGGGGGTAAAGGCACTGTGGTGCGGGTGTCATTTTATTAAATCCTTTGTTGTTTATTAGTTAAAATTGAAATATACTTAGGAGTCATGCTGCTAGGTTTAGCTCAATGCTATATTATGTCAAATAAATTGTGCAGCAAGGGAAGGATTCAGTAAAACGTTTGACAATGTTTATCAATACATGTTTTAATAATATATAAAATTTCATCAAATTTACTAATTAAATATTCGTAAAAATCAATATAAACGGTACCATTTTCTAACTTTAAAAATTTCCAGTTACTGCCTGTACTAACAACAGCCAATATATATATACTTTACCATATGAAAGTGTTTTGTTTAATGCCATAGAGAGGTTTTTATAAAGTATAGCATATTACTCAGTAGCTCGCTTGCTTTAGCTCATTAGCGAACGGAAGTAGTTTTTTGCTACGCTTGCCCTTTTGAGGCTTTATGACCTTGCACTGATGCCTTACTTCCATATAAGGACCGGCCATTGCTTTCAGGCCAATTGTCACGCCAGGTGAGATAGGCATGTAGCATCCCACACCAGTATTATTCGGAAATTTTGTAAATAAGGCTTTATTTATTAAATATTCGTAAAAATCAATATAAACGGTACCATTTTCTAACTTTAAAAATTTCCAGTTACTGCCTGTACTAACAACAGCCAATATATATATACTTTACCATATGAAAGTGTTTTGTTTAATGCCATAGAGAGGTTTTTATAAAGTATAGCATATTACTCAGTAGCTCGCTTGCTTTAGCTCATTAGCGAACGGAAGTAGTTTTTTGCTACGCTTGCCCTTTTGAGGCTTTATGGCCTTGCACTGATGCCTTACTTCCATATAAGGACCGGCCATTGCTTTCTGGCCAATTGTCACGCCAGGTGAGATAGGCATGTAGCATCCCACACCAGTATTATTCGGAAATTTTGTAAATAAGGCTTTATTTTTGCTCTAATATCCTCCACTCGTCCCAAATTTTGGACTCCAAGATTGTTGGACTCCTCACGATAAGACAAACCTGACAGGTGTCAAAAACCTGTCAGGTTAATTTTTTAGTTGTACGGTGAAATTAAGGTATTTTGGAGTCCAAGATTTATCTAAATAATCTTTGCACCCGCCCAAGATAAATCTTGGACTCCAAGATACCTTATTTTTTATAAAGCAGCGGCTCAAGCTCCGCCGGCGTAAAATCCTCATCACCAGGCAGCACCGTCAAAAAATCGTCTAAATCCGGCAAAACTGGAATTTTATCTGCCGACATCAGAGGCAAACCTTGAGCTTTTTGTTCAAATTGTTTAGCACGCATATAACTATATTTACGACTGCTGATGAGACTATTACTGGCAGCATCGCGCACAATAACAGGGTGCAAAAAAACCATTAAATTACGTTTAATTTTATTGACACTGTGCGAACGAAACAAACCCCCAATGAAAGGCAGATCACCCAATAGCGGAACTTTTTGAGTCGATTGCTGCAAATCCTCATCTATCAAGCCCCCAAGCACCACCATCTTACCATCCTCAACGATAACCGTTGTTTTGATAGTACGTTTATTAGTGACAATATCACTCGTACCAAGACTGCGACGGCTAATGCTAGACACCTCCTGTTCAATCTCCAATTTAACCGCATTGCCCTCATTAATTTGCGGTTTCACCTTAAGCTTGATACCAATATCTTCGCGTTGTATAGTCTGAAAAGGATTAGCGATACTCCCAGTAGTGCCCGTGCTAGTATATTGCCCTGTAACAAAAGGCACATTTTGCCCCACAACAATTTCAGCCTCTTGATTATCAAGCGTTAATAAAGAAGGCGTCGAAAGGACATTAGTATTCGTATCAGCCGTGATTGCCCGTAACAGCACCGCAAAATTGAAGACACTACTATTAAACCGCCCCAAGCCAAAAAAAGCCCCCGCCCCAATATTAGGTAAAGAGAGAGAACTATTATTATCAATTTGATAAGCAGCAGTGCCCAAATCAACTATTGAAGCCCCCGTATTATCAAAATTGCTCAAACCAAGGGGGCTTGTCCCATCGCTATCATACAATAGCCACTGCACCCCTAACTCTCGCGCCATATCGGTAGAAACTTCAGCAATGATTGCCTCAACAAGCACTTGAGCACGTCGCACATCAAGTTGGCGTATTACCGCTTGCAAATTTTGCTGTACCTTCGGCGGAGCAGTAATCACCAAACTATTAGTACTTTCATCCGCCTGAATATTGACCTCACCAGTGGATTCAGCCTTCGCCTTTTCCACCATACCGTTGCTAACCCCTTTGAGAACATTGACCAAATCTTTTGCCTGAGCATAACGTAAATAAACCACCTGAGTATTGCCACCGCTTTTGAGAGGCGTATCAAGATGTGTGATAAGGGCGCGTAAACGCAACCGCGTTGCCCTATCACCACTGATAAGCACACTATTCGTTCTCTCATCAGCAACGATATTGGGAGAACTTTTTGTACCATTCGCGGAAGCCTTTTTTTGCTCAAGCGTGGTAAGAATCCGCACGACTTCCGCTGCTGAAGCATGCTCCAATACCATAACCTCAATATCCTCATCATCAGGTTGATCAATGCGACGAATAATTTTCACTAAACGACGGACATTGTTCGCCTGATCTGAAATAATGATAGTATTATTAGCGGGAGAAGCGACTAAATGACCTTGTTGGCGAATCAGCGGCCTAAGTAAAGGGATAAGTTGAGCCGCTGAAACATGTTTTATTTGTATAACTTGAGTGACCAGTGTATCGCTTTTTATAGATTCATTGGGGGACAAGACTGGGGTATTTTGGGATTTAGCGATATTATCAGGGATGATTTTAATCACCGCCCCACTGGGAACGGCGGCAAAACCATGCACACTGAGTATAGATAAAAAGACTTCATAAACTTGATCGCTGTCCATCGGTTCATTAGAGATCACAGTCACTTTTGCCTTGACACGCGGATCCACGACAAAAGTTTTTTTAGTCACATCAGAAATAATATTGATCAAATCCTTGATGTCCGTTTCTCTCAAATTCAGCGTAACATCTTCGGCATTGACAATCGCCGATAGAAACAACAACAAGAAAATGTATAAAATGTGATATTTCATAATTCGACAAAAAAAGATAAGGACACAACTTGCCCATTGCGTAATACTTCCAGATCAACTTGGTTAGCCGTCGCCAATTGCTGCACCAGTCCCAAGCCCTTAAGCGGAGAATCGAGATTTACCCCATTAACAGCCGTCAATATATCACCAGAACGTAAACTAAACCGCGACAACAACCTCGCATCCTTGCCCGGCTTAATGCGATAGCCCACGAATCGTCCACCTCGTTTCACAGCATAAAAACGCATTAAATTCATTAAACCCTTCGGATTAGTCCGTAATTGGCGTTGATAATTACCCAACAACTTTTCAGCCCTTATATCATTATGGGCAATCGTCGGGATATCATCTTTTACCGCCCTATCCCCCCCCATAATATATAAAGTTTCATACCGCCCATTTCTAAACAAAATCACCTGTCGAGGCTCAATCTTATGGAGTACCGCACCACTTAATAAAGACTCACCCACACGATAAGAACTACTCTTACCATTAGCAGCCGCAATCATCGCATAAGACATCATCGGATCTGAGCTATAATAAATACCATGCAATTTCAAATTGAGTTGAGTCTCAGGCGGCAGATGATAGGCAATTGGTGTTCCAATAGGCTTGGGTTTACCAAATAAATACGCTTGAACGATAGGAGAAATATTGAGCGCTGGCGTAGAGACTTGTGCTACAAGCTGACGGGCGCGAGTATGCTGGTTGTCAACCTCTAAGGGCGCGGTGCCGATTAACAATATTAATTGCATAGCACAAAAACCAAACACAGCAGCAAGCGCAATATTGATGCTCCAGCGAGCAGAAAAAATAAAAATCTTCATCTTATTTAAGCACCTCTGTCCAAGATAAATCTTGGACTCCTATATTTATTTATTGCACTTTTTTCAATACAGCAACAACAATGACACCGCTAACAACACCAAATACCAAAGCCGCCGTCATTAAAAGCGGCAACAAAAAAAATAAGCCCTCATGTTGGACAAACAGCCAATAAGCAACCCAAAATTGAGCCAATGTATGAATCATCGCAGCGGCGACACAGTATCCTATAGGACTACAACCACGTCCGGGTAATTGACTAAGCAAAGCGAGTGTAGCCGTACTTGCCAACGCCCCGCTCAAGCTAAGAATAAAGGTAGGCGATAAAAAGGTGCCAATCAACAAACTGCCGGCTAACACGCGCAATAAATTAACCCACGCCGCCATCCGCCAGCCAAATAAAATAAGTACCACAATCGTGATAACATTTGCCAGTCCCGGTTTAACGCCGGGTAAAGGACTCGGCAGGGCACTCTCAGCAATATGAATAGTAACCGCTAAGGCGGAGAACCAAGCAATGCGATGATCATCGCGGGTGGTTTGGATAAAATAGCTTTCTTTCATTTATGAGTTATACTATAAAAGAGATCTTCTATACCTTACAAGGCGAAGGCTTGCACACAGGGCGAGCAGCGGTATTTTGTCGGTTTACCGGGTGCAATTTGTGGTCAGGGCGTGAGGATGACCGCGCTAAAGCAGTGTGCCAATTTTGTGACACCGACTTTATCGGGACAGATGGACAAGGTGGGGGTAAATTTGCCGAAGCCCAAGCCTTAGTCGACAAAGTGGCAGCGACTTGGCCGTCAACACAATCGGGCCGCCCTTTTGTGGTTTGTACCGGCGGCGAGCCTTTGTTACAATTGGACACTCCGTTAATCGAAGCGTTCCATCAAGCCGGTTTTGAAATAGCTATTGAAACCAATGGCACATTGATCGCGCCGCCGGATATCGACTGGATTTGTGTCAGTCCTAAAGCACCTTTGGTATTACAAAGCGGAGATGAATTAAAATTAATCTTTCCACAGCCCGATGCGCCACCCGTTAAATTTCAACATCTTGATTTTAAATATTTTTTTTTACAACCGATGGACGGGCCACAGCGTGATGTTAATACTCAACTCGCCCTGCGTTATTGTTTGGCGCATCCACAATGGCGATTGAGTTTGCAGACGCATAAATGGTTGCAGATTCCCTAGCCATTAGCAAAAGAAAAGGTCTGTCGTGAAGCTGACTTGACATATTATAAAAAATGTGAGATTGTTGCGATAAGAAAGACGGTGAATGACGACTCCTTAATTTAATTAGCCGCCTTTTGTCCTGCAAATTCAGTCTATGTGTGTCATCACACGAGGATTAGCAACATTATGTCTATTAAAAAGCATTATTTACTTGCAGTATTGCTGTTCTTCACAGCCAACAGCAGCGTTACCGCGGTTGAAATTCAGTCCCGTATTAATAACGGTGACTGGAAATCAGCCACCGCCATTTATCCCTTGATGGGGCAAGAGATCACATTAAAGGTCGCTCAAATGCCGGGCGCGACTATCCGGTGGTATCAGATTTTCCCTGATCTCTCCAAGTTTTATCAAAACGCAGGCCATTTTAAGGCTAAAGACCCCTATAAATGGAGAGGTTTTGACAAAATTGGTTATGATCGCGCAGAAATAACCCAGTTTCGTAATCAGTGGGAAATACGGCCTTTTGAACAGTTGGATAGCACACCCAGAAATCCTTGGTCGAACGACGTGATCGTATCTCTGTTGTATAAGAAAGATGTTGGGAGTTTTTGGTTTCAGGTAGAAATTGAAACCGAAGATCAAATCATCCGAAAATCGCCAGGGATTGAAGACTCAAATAAAAAGGGGCTGTCCCCAAAAGTTTTTCGAGTCTCAATAAGAGAAGACGGAAGCTATATCGGCTATCTGACCTCCTATTTTAACGTACCCGCCGTATTCGGATCCGTCACCTATCAGAGCAATCATTATATTGGGGTCGATTGTGCCGATATCTTGGTCAGTGCTTATAGCAAGTGGAAAGGCAAGCGAATGAGGAGAAACTATAATGTGGCAATGTTGGTAAAGAAATTGCCCAAACGGGGCGAGTTTGATTTAGTCGATGGTGGTATGCCGACTAAAACATTGACGTGGGGGAAAGATGTCCGCCCTGGAGATTTTATCGCTGTCAGATATCCTGGCGAAAAACAATATCAGCACATCGCAGCGCTTTCCAACGATGCCAATAACAACGGCGTATTAGATGAAGGCGACAGAGTTCTTCATGCCGGTTTGCTACCGCTCAGTTATTCCTATCTTGAAGAAGGTTATTTTGATGGCCATGTCGTTATTTTGAGGCCGACAAATCGTTTAAGGTAGTGCCACCCCACCCTCTATTAGTACTCTATTAGTTGTTCTCTATTAGTTGTTAGTTTTTTTTTTCAGGTTCGGAGCATATTAGATATGAACAAAACATTTATCAATATTTTCAGTGTGATGCTTATTAGCCTGTTAGCAGCTTCTGCACAGGCTGATAGTTTTCTATCACAGGCTGATATTATCAGTACTGTTAACCCCATTCTTGCCGTAAAATCTCTTGCAAAACAGAACCCCGACAAAGTGGCAGCTATTGCAGCCAGTTTCGCCAAGCGGTTTCCCGATGCAGCCCCTGATATTGCCGCCACACTCGCAAGAGAATTTCCTGATCAGGCGACCGAAATTGCCCGTGCGGTGGCAGACGCGCTTGCTGGGAAAGATACGCGCCCAGTGATATCAGCTACTCCAAAAACGCCGAGCGATTTAGCCGATCTTTTGAACCAAGATCTTTCCGGAAAGGACGTAGACATCGCCCGCACAGGGACAATAGATAACCCATACACACCATTTGATCCTGAAGGCGGGCAGACAGAGCCGGAATTCTTTCCATTCCCCAGCCTCGTAACTCCTGGAAGACCAATAATAACGGGAGGTTCCAACTGCATGGAAGTCTGTCTAGCAGGACGTAACTGTCCCCATTTGGAACCATGCGTGAAGGCGGTGACTCCTAATAGAATAGATGGCACTTGTAGCAGTACACTGTGTAATCGAGACTACTGTGAAGCATGGTGTGCTTCCTACGGGCAAGTAGCTCAGGATAGAGTTTTTTAAAGTGGCCCCGTTCGTAGTAGGCGATTTATCGCCTACTTAACAACTGTTGACAAAATTCAACCAATTCTGCTTGTTGACCAGTACTATCTCCACACACCACCCACTCACGCCGATACATTTTTATAAGTTGGAGAGTATTATCTGGTTCTTTCTGCATGAACCGCTCTATCGTAGCAATCAGATGGGATTGTGCATCACTTGATAAGTGATACCAAGTTGCCAAACCAACCTCAGCAATTATATGTTGTGCGAAAGGATCACCAAGACCGAAAACAGCAGCATTTTCAAATGCCGCCATAAAATCCGCGTCATATTGTTGCAAATAATGTTTAAACTGAGTAATATGCCCCCAGAGGGACGAGCTCGTTGGTCTTCGTTCAACCGCTTTCAAAAAATAATCCAATGCTGAACCTTGAGACTCCAATACACTATCACTAGGCTGCCAAAAATAGACATGCCCCATTGTTATCATTAAATCAGGACTGTTTGGCGCAAATTGCAGAACATCAGTACTCGCTTCACGGATCATATTCCATTCAGACTGCTCGACCCCTTGATTCTGCCATTTTGCCAAGTACTTCCGTACCTGCACACCAGTGAACTCCGCAAACCCCCAACTACCCGCCACATAAATAAGATATATCAAAACCGCCATCAAACCCAGCGTCACATTTTTTCCCAAACGGAAAGGAGAATCGTGAGTCCTTTTCCTCGGCAAATAACGCGCCACCCAAGCCAAAGCCAAAATCAACATAAAAGTGGCCCCATTGGCCGGGATTTGCAAATTAAAATCGACAGTACTATGTATCAGCAGAGCAATTATCGCCATCGTCGCCGCAAAAGCAATACCTCTATTCAAAGGACTATGGCGACGATACTGAGTATCCAACACCACAGCAATCGTCAACAAAACAGCAATACCCAATAACAACAACCCAATAATACCCGTCTCAGTCGCCACTTCCAGATAATCATTATGTGCATGATCATAATAGCCCTCCACATCAGGGCTTTGATAACGAGGGAAAGTCGTATAAAAGCTCCCCAGCCCGGAACCCGTCAAAAAATAATCCTGCCAATAGGGCAGAATATCAACATTAACCTCATCGCGTGCTTCAGCCGTCATGTTCGTCTCCACCAGACGCTCTTTCACCTTTTGTAGTCCAAACCAACTACCAACAATAAATATATCAATCACAATCAGGCTGACTAACAAGATGACCGTCGCACGGTTAGCATGTCGGGACAAGCTCAAAGCGATAGCCCCCGCAATCATCATACTAGCAAAAAAAGCAGTGTTTCCCATGCGAGAGCGAGTCATAACCAAAGCAATAACCATAAACACAAGAGACAAGCGAAGAAGCATTTTTGGGCTCAATACCCAAGCCAACACCCCAACGACTCGTTCACGCAAATTAGCATCTTGGGTTCCCTTACCTAACTGGGCAATCAGCAAACCAATCCCGACAGACAAACACATCTCCAAATAACCTGCCAGATGATTACGATTGACAAAAGTACCCGTTGCCAGCCCCCGGTTATGAATTTTTTCATGGAAAAAAGCCCCATATTCTAATCCATAAGAAGTCATTAGAGTCGCATAGACGGCTTGGAACAATCCACTGAATACCAAAGCATAAGCGACCCAAAGCAGACGGGTACGACTGTTAACTATCAACAAAGTCAAGGTAAATAGCAAAACATAACTAAGACTTTTGAGCAAACCGACAGCCGTATTGTACGGATCCACAGACAATGTAATTAGACTTGGATTTGTAAAAGCATAGACTTGAGCCGCTTGTGGAGAAAGCAACTCAACCAAAAAATAAGGCAAAGGAATAATTTGGAAAATGACATAAATGAGCCAGACTAACCAGATCACCAATATAGGGATTGCCTTATAAAAAACAGGCGTAAACTGAGTTTCGCCTCGCAGATATTGCCATAACCAAAACAATGCTAAACTAAATATCCAAACTTCCATCACAGCCCACGCCCAAGCATGGTTACTCCCATAGGGCAAAGGCAGCCAAACGATTAAAATTAACAGAGTAACAAAACTAATATTCATTTAAAAGCCTAGTGTTTAAAAACAAATGAACCTTGAAAATACCTACCTCAAAAAAATCCTCCAAGCTCGCGTCTATGACGTAGCAGAAAAAACACGACTGGATTATGCCACAAATCTGTCACGACGTTTTAACAATCATATTTTGATTAAACGGGAAGACATGCAGCCCGTCTTTTCTTTTAAATTACGCGGCGCCTATAACAAAATCGCCAATTTACCTAAAGAAAGCCTGACCAAAGGTATCATCGCCGCCTCCGCTGGTAATCATGCACAAGGGATCGCATTGTCAGCCGCAAAGTTAGGCATACCCGCCACCATTGTCATGCCAAAAACCACCCCTGAAATTAAAGTCGCGGCGGTACAAAATCATGGAGCAGAAGTGATATTGCATGGCACAACTTATGACGATGCCAGTAAACATGCCCAACATTTGGTTGAACAACGTGGCTTGACTTATGTGCATCCGTATGATGACGCCGAAGTGATTGCCGGGCAAGGCACCATCGGCATGGAAATTTTACAACAACATACCCAAAAATTAGACGCGATATTTGTCCCCGTCGGCGGCGGCGGCTTAATTGCCGGCGTAGCCGCTTATGTAAAATATTTACGTCCTGAAATAAAAGTGATAGGCGTAGAACCCGCAGAAGCCGCTTGCCTACATGCCGCCCTCAAAGCCGGTGAGCGAGTAACCCTTGACCAAGTGGGCATTTTTGCCGATGGTGTCGCCGTGCGACAGGTGGGCAAATTGCCCTTTGAGATTGCCAGTAGCCATGTTGATGAAGTGCTGTTAGCGACGACGGATGAAATTTGTGCCGCGATTAAAGATATTTTTGACGAAACGCGCACCATTATGGAGCCAGCAGGGGCACTAGGTTTAGCCGGATTAAAGCAATACATCGCACGAGAAAAATGTAGCGGACAGCATTTAGTGACTATCACCAGTGGCGCAAATATGAATTTTGAGCGCTTAGGCTATGTCGCAGAACGCACCGAAATCGGAGAACGGCGCGAAGCTTTAATTGCCGTCACAATTCCAGAACGCCCCGGCAGTTTCCGTCAATTTTGTCATGCCATTGGGCAACGTGTTATCACAGAATTTAATTATCGTTATGCCCATAATGAACAAGCCCATGTGTTTGCCGGATTACGTTTAAGCGATGGCTTTGCGGAAAAAGATAAGGTAATTGCTAAGTTACGTGAAAAGGCTTATTCCGTCGTCGATTTAACAGACAATGAAATAGCAAAAGCCCATATTCGCCACATGGTTGGTGGACATACTCCACATCTTTTGAATGAACGACTCTATCGTTTTGAATTCCCTGAACGTCCCGGGGCATTATTGCATTTTTTAACCAATATGGGGCAGCGCTGGAATATCAGTTTATTTCATTATCGCAATCATGGTGCCGCTTACGGGCGAGTGTTGGTCGGCATACAAGTACCAGATACCCAACTGACTGAGTTTCAAAAGTTTTTATATAAATTGGGCTATCCCTATTGGGATGAAGCCGATAATCCTGCCTATCAGCTTTTTTTAAGTCCAAGATAAATCTTGGACTCCAAAAAGTCATAATTTAAGATTTGACTAATATTCTTAAATATGCTAACGTGCCACAGCCTAACGGCATTCACTTCTACAAACAAAGGAGATATTGTTGATGCAATCCACTTTGAAAACGCTTTGTATTGGTTTAGCAGCAGCGGGTAGCTTATTTGCCGGCAGTGTAGTGATGGCTGCAGATGGGGCAACCCTTTATACAACAAAAACCTGTGCAGCCTGTCACGGCGCAGATGCCAAAACGCCAATTATGGGAAGCTATCCCAAGCTCGCGGGACAAAACCAGGCTTATGCCCTCCAACAGATGAAAGACATCAAGAGTGGTGCGCGTAACAATGCTATGACTGCGACCATGAAGGGGATTATGGCAATGGTAAATGAGGCAGAAATGGAGGCTATTGCTGAGTGGCTCGCATCCTTGAAATAGCAAAGCCAAGCTAAGTCGTTAATTAAGACCTGCGGGGCAGTCGAATTTTCCCCGCAGGTTTGCCGCCACGAGATGGCATTGACTCCTCTTCCGCGAACATCTGTTGATTATTTTGCCGATTACCTTTACATTAACTATTCATCACAAAGCGGAGAATACAACAATATGTCTTTCAATCGATCATTATGCCTTGCTTTGGCACTATGCTGGCTACCCTTAAATGCGCCCCTTGCATCAACATGTAGTGACTCAGAATCCCTAAAAACATTGAGGGATAAAGGAGAATACCGAAGTGCCTTGCAAGAGATGGATAAATGTTTGGCGGCAGCCTCCAAACAAGCCTCAGCCCAGGAGCAAGCACTATTTAATGACTTGATCAAACAAGTCTTGACAGCAGATCAATCGACTTCATCAGAAGAGATTTATCGAAATGCCCAGAGCGTACTCAAAATTCACCCCTTGAGTGGATTGAAATTTGAGTTTGCACAACACTTTAAAATGCATCCAACCGATGATGCCAAACTGTTCTCCAAAGTGCGTAAAGCGGAGGAAAAATATCATTTTTACTATGACACCGGGCGAATGTTCTCACACTCACGGGGGATTGCGCTCACTGAACAGTCACTTATTTGGAAAAATATCACTGGTGAACCAAAGCGTCTAGCCTTTGATAACATTAAAAGCATGACACTCCTTTATGAACCAGGTTTATCCTTGACGGGATGGAAACTACACCTGAACAACCTTCAAAACAACGACATCCGGTTATCAGGTGTGCCAGACGAAGGAATCATTCCCCTAGTCTCCGCGATGATTTATTTCATCAATTTCAATAAAACCTCACCCGATCAGACAATGGTGAGCCTAAAAGTGCCAAAAAAAGAGGTGGCTATTTTAGCCGGTTGGGTGACACTATGCAGCGACAAACATATTGCACAAAGTGATCCCATCAAAGACTTGCAATTGCTAGATGCCTGTTTCTCTTTCTACGACAACCGTTTTAAATTATCACAAACGGATAACGAATTGTTAAACAAGCAGACGACATCCATCTTTGAAAAACGTAATATCCTGTTCGTGGAAGGGTATAACAATTTCAAAACGGTGCTTTCCACCCACTTTTTCAGTGAACTGAAATTTAAGTTCAAGAATAATTTTGATGCCCAAACGAGAGCCAAACTTTTCAAAAGTGAGCGTCACGCCTACGAAAGCTATTACTTTTATTTTGACACCGGGAAAGTGATTTCTGGCTTAAGAGGACTGGCATTAACAGATCAGTCGATTATTTGGAAGAATTTACTAGGTTCTTCAATCAGTTGGCGTAATTTAACCGGTTCAGCCACGAGACTACCCTTCGATGAAATTTCCAGTGTCACATTAGTGCATGAAATCGGCTTTGATGCCATCACCGGCTGGAAACTCAGATTGAATGGGGATGACAATTACGATATTGTCTTGTTCGGCCTATGTGAAGACAACGTTGAATTATTTGCATCCGCCTTGGTTTATTTTATCAACATAGCATCGGGTGCCAACTTAAGCTTAGAAGTACCCGCAAAAACCAGGGACGTTTTGACCAAGACTTTTTTGGAAAGACATCCTAAAATCAAATCTATGACGGATTCTGTTTTTGAAGTGCTTACTCCTAAGTCGTCTGAATAACCAAGCAATCAATGCCATCTAGGCTCGTAAAAAATCCAGGTTCGACTTATCGCCTGCGCTGCGGGGAAAATTCGACTGCCCCGCAGGTTTTCTTCTGCTCCAAAACCTCACTCAAAAAATGCACTTTCGTCGCCATTTTTCCAGTGCATTAAAAAAATCAATTTTTTTCTCTTCCAGACTCCTTTCTGGCTTTGACAAATCCTCCTTACAACCCAGTTTCGCAGAAACGATCTTAGCATCTAATTCCCGTGCGGTTCTTAATATCCCTGCCTCATCATGATCACAAAGGCGTGATCTTCTATGGCCATTTGGCTCTTCAAAACACACAAAACCATCATCAACATGACAATAAGGACAATCCGCCGCCTTTCGTTTGGCTTCACGCTTTTCCTCCTCCAGAGGATTAAATTGTTGTTCAGGCAGTGCCGGCAGCAACTCTTCTTTATATCCCCTATAACCCGGTTTCGCAGTAATGATCACAGCTTGTGCATCTCGTGCATTTCGCAG
>JBDLJY010000137.1:0-16209 GCA_039714115.1 Pseudomonadota bacterium
ACAGTCACAAGCACTTTGTCGTCTTTAAAATAAACTGATCTTTCTGGGTTTTCATAGTCTACTAAACGTAATCCTTGAACATACCCATAATTTACATTCCTGATTTCATTGTCCCCCATGCCCCCAGCCTTCATCGAGCGTTAATAGGCGCGAGTCCACATTGGTTAATTGGCACCGTACTCATCCGTCGTTTATTGACTGGCATCACAATCCACTAAAATAAGCCAATCTTCTTTTTCAGCACGAGACAGAACGCCAAGTAGTCGCAAGTCGTGAGAAACCAGTCTAACCGGTAAAAATACTGATGCTGCCACCCCGAGTGCCGCAGCAATGTCCATAATTCCACTGTTAGGTTGATCAAGAAAACCATCAAATATTTTTTTCATCATCTCATTTTTAGGGGTAAAATGACGATCAAGTAGGAATATACCATCGGCTCCCCCCCGACTTCGCGCCTGTTTTTCATCAAACCCATACGCAGCATTTTTGAGTGCTTTTAGCATTTTCTTTGATTTCCAGACGCGCTCTTTTAGGGCTTGTTTTTTTAATCGCATGGTAATCCCAACGTTTAAAGTTCTGCCATTTCGTGAAAATGAATGAAAAATTGTGAAAGCCGATAAAGGTAAGCTCTCTTCAATTTCAATTAATTTTGATTTGACTTCTGAGAGTTCCATTTTGGTTTCCTCAGTTAAATATTTTTCAAATTTATTCAATAAATAGGATTTCTCACATATTTCCGCTGCGAAAAGAATGCCACGCTATTTTTGCTCTGTTAATATAATTTGTAATGAATGCGTACTTTGCATGTCGTTTATTGTTTAGATTTTCAAATCACCTGAAAAATACGCGAGCCTTGATTTTATTAGACTCTGTGTTTTTACTCTCTTTTTTTAAATCACCTTAAAAATTACCCTCATTTCTAAAATAGCTTAATTTCAATTTTTATATATATATTAAGTGATAGAGTACAACTAATGTGCTCCAAGGATCCAAATTTTACCCTCATTTCCAAAATCGCTTAATTTTAACTCTTATATAAGTAGGTACACATAAATCTTTTAACATTTTTACTCTCGACGGGTTTCGGGAAATCCGCTCCGCTCCATTCCCGAAACAACTGAAAAAGGTTAAAAAACTTTTGTGTATCTACTTATATATTAAGCTTGAGCCGGTTTGGTTTTATTCGTTGTTTTACATTAGTTGTACTCACTCACCAAATTTTACCCTCATTTCTAAAATAGCTTAATTTCAATTTATATATTAGGAAATAGAGTACAGCTAATGTGCTCCAAGGAGAATAAACCAATTTTGATTCTCATTTTTCAAATAGCTTAGCTTAACTTTAACTCTTATATATATTAAGCTTGAGCCGGTTTTTGTTAATGAATGACCATCCTTACATGATTATTTTACAACGTCAAAGAAATCCTATTTCTTGAAGAAATAGGATTTCTCATATTACTCTATTTGCCACATGCCCCACAAAACGGTGTCCCATTTTTGGCTGCTGTTTCCAAAGTTATCTTTTGAGCCGTCAAAGTGGGAAAATCGAGTGAAATTGGCTCCCACGTCTCTGGTGCTGCCGGTGCTTTAAATTTTTCACCCGGCTTGGCATCATCGGCTTCTTTGGGTTGGGCTGGTCCTTTTGGTTTTGCCTTTTTAACACTAGCCGCTGAGCCACCACTGTTAATTTTAACCATCGCGCCCTTAATGGTGACACCACTAGCGTTAATCCTGACAAAACTACCGCCAGCTTTCAGCGTGAGATCCATTCCTGCGTCTATGACAATTTTCATGCCCGCCTTGAGGTGGATTTCCATCCCGCTCTTGTTGAAATATTTTTTCCCTATCTTTTCATGGCGATCCTTTTTGACTTCTAGGTATTGATTGCCCGATACATGGGTGCTGTCATTGCCTTTAACGGTTAGGTTATTGGTTTTTTCGATTAGGTGTTTGGCGTGCTTTTTGACAATGAGGTTGTGGTCATTGCCAATATATTCTCGACGATCATTTTTGACGCGCAGATCATAGTCTTTTTCGGCGTGAATAAATACTTGTTCTTTGCCCTTTTTGTCCTCTAGGCGAATTTCGTTAAAGCCGCCGCCGCCCTTTGAGGAGTCGGATTTGATGGTACTTTTGGTTTTTTCGGCTGGGAGTGGGTAGGGCGGTTTGTTGGTGCCATGGTAGACTCGTCCGGTAATAATCGGTCTATCGGGATCGCCTTCGAGAAAGTCGATTATGACTTCTTGTCCAATTCGGGGTATATACATCGCGCCCCAGCTTCTGCCCGCCCATAGTTGGCTGACGCGAATCCAGCATGAGCTTTTTTCGTCCATCTTGCCTTCTCTATCCCAGTGAAATTGTACCTTGACTTGTCCATGTTCGTTGGTATAAATTTCTTCGCCTTTTGGTCCAACTACGATGGCTGTTTGACTGCCTTCGACGACGGGCTTGGGGGTGACTCTGTCTGGGCGATAGGGTACGTCAAAAGGTATGCATTCAAAGCTGCTGGAAAAACTGGAGCCGCCCTCGCCCGCGGTTTCTTCTAGTACTTGCGGTTGGCTCGCTGAGAGTTGATGTTGGGTGATCAAGTATTTTTTGTTAAAATCACCACGGGGGTATTTTTTCATCGTAAAGAAGAATCCAGCCGCAAAATGTGTACAGGTTGTTGCGCCACTCCCCTCTTTTTTGACCGATTGATATTCTTCTAAGCGTACTTTGGCGAGTTGTTTTCCACGTCCCGGATCGTCAAATTTACCCGGATAGTCATAGACTTCTAAGTCGGTATTTTTTTCAGCAGTTTTGTCTCCCTTTAGATTTAAGGCGGGTTTTTTGAAATTATAATCTTTTAATGTGACTTTGCCTGAGAGGATTTCTTCGGTATAGTTAAATGTATAAATGTGTGCTTCATCAGCGACTTGTCCGGGGCGTGGCTCATGGAAAATTATTTTACTTTCTCCCTGGATCGCTTTGTGCGCTGAGGGGCTGTCTCCCATCACTAATATATGTTTGTTGTCATGATGTTCAAAAAAGTAGAATATGCCTTCTTCTTCTAGGAGACGACTGATGAAGTCGAATTCGGATTCTCGGTATTGGACGCAGTATTCGCGTTTTGGGGGGGCACTTTGCAGGACAAAGCGATATTCGTCACCCGGCAGCCCTAATTCTTTTAGTATTTTTTGTACAATGTCACGCACGCTCATTTGTTGGAATATGCGGCAATTGTGTCTGTGCATTAAATACCATATTTTGGGCACGATGGTGGCGCTATATGTGGTGAAGCGCAAGCCACTAGCCCCTTGTTCAAAGCGGCTGATGATGCCATGAAGGTAGCGTGACTCTTCTTCTTCATATTGTTGTATCGTTAATGCGCCGGCTTGCCCAATAATTTGTTCAAAGTTTAGCTCGTCGTTTTCTGCGACTATTTCTAAGTCTATGCTGAATAGTTGGGATAGGCCTTCGGTTATTCCGAAGCTGAGCACTCGCAATTCTTCGTCAGAGCCGCTGACTTCAAATAGATAGCGTTCAAGATTGGCTGCTAATGTTTGCATGTTGGTATTTTCAGATTGTGTTGGGCGCCCAAACTAAAGTTTGGACTCCGAAATACTATCGAACTGCGCGTTGTATAGATATTTTTTATCATTCATTAAGTTTTTTAATGGTTAGAACATTTACGTCTACAGCTAGTGGTACGGTACAAAGGCACCGAAAAAGCTCCGCCGGTATGTGTAGTAAGATAGTCTAAAAAATTGTTGATGTCAAAAAAAATTTAACCATTAACATTGTAGAATCTAGTCCGTCCAAAACGTTTGATGCCATGATTGAGGCTTTTGAAACGTGACGGACGGGGTTGCAAACCCCGTCCCGCAAAGCTTAAGGAGCTGAGCGGATTTCCTCCCGTAGGGAACTTCCGGTCGATGGTTTCGGGAAATCCGCTCCGCTCCATTCCCGAAACAACACTTCAACCTGCGGGGTATTAGTCTCCCCGCAGGTTTGCCTTATCTTAGACCAATACATTGAGTTGCCCTTTTACAACGACGGTTGTGACTGGCACTCCGCTGACTGGATTGACTCCTGTTACTGTGCTTGTGATATGTGCAACGGGTCTTTTACAAACCAAAACGTTTGGGACTCCCGGTGGCATGATCGCGCCAACACATACTGCACCTGTCACCGCACTGCCTATACATGCTGCTGGTAATTTGCCAATAAGAACTGTTGGGCCTCCGGGAACAACGATGACATCTCCGGTGGCCGTCATATCTGTTATACGGGCTGCTGGTGTTCCCATGATTATTTTTCCTCTTTTTCGGTTATTTTGGAGTCCAAAGCTTTAGCTTTGGGTGATGAGCCCTAATTCAATAAATTTTCCGATTTTTTGTGTTAGTAGTGTATCCAATTGCTCATTCAACCAATCTATTTGTTCCTCCTGACTTTCTATTTGTTCGTCCTGAATATCAAGTTTTTTATCTACGGCATCCACTCGTTCCCATATCCAGCGGGCAACGTCATCGACGTTAGTTTTTACTAAACCCAATAATAGTAGTGCGTCAATTAGATCGACTGCTACTCCGTCTCCAACAATGGGGGATGCAAGATATACGGTTGTGTCATCTTTGAGGTGACATTGTTCTAGTAATCGGTGATTAAACGCATTAGGTATAGTGAATTTTTCTCCGGGTGAGATGGTTTCAATCTGTGACGGGGCTGCGAATACGCTAAATTCTCCTGATAATACTAGCATGTTAATCGTGTCAAGTATTTCTTCTCTTGTGAATTCTGCCAGTTTGGGTTCACTGGTTATGAGTTCGTTGATGGTTTTAGAGCCTGTCTGTAGGCATTTGACAATGGATTGACTGGGTTCTTTTGTATAGTCTAAGCAAATTTTTCTTTTATTTTGAAAGGTGATGTTCTCTTGTAGGGTATTTTTTTCGGTGCCAAAGTAAAATCCTTCAAATAGGGGTAGTCGTTCGGTTTCTGCTAATGGTGCGGTTGTCGTTTTTATGTAAACATCGCTGCGAAATTCTTCATTGCAGATAAAACCTTTATGTGTTTCAAACTCAAGGCGATCTGGCACGGTTTTAAGAAATTCATGGAATGCTAATGGGGTAGCGATTTCTAGGTAATTTGAATAGAGGGGTAAGCTACCTACAAAGGTTAATCCGGCTTTAGCCATCGTTTGTGCGATTTCTGTGAAGTAAAAGGGTGTCCAGTGTGCATTAATAAATTCAAAAGAGTCTAGCTCTCCTTCTAGTATTTGTGCCACTATCTGTTGAGCCTGAGGATTGTCGGTAAAGTAAGCCGCTTGATGCTCATATAAGTAGCGAAGGTAAGCAATTCCCTGTTCTATCTGGCTGGCGGTTAGTATCATGTCACGGATAGGTTGTATCTTTGCCGATCCGGGCAGTGCGTCGTAACTGAGCATGAGCAGGCCGCCTGGTCGCAATTTTTGTTGGATAAATTCGATGATGTGACGGCGTGTTTCGGGACTAACCCGTGAATAAACGCTGTGTAAGGTAATGAAATCAAAGTCTGGATAATGTTTTTTGTCAAGTTCATTGGTATCGACTGCCCAAAATTCTCCTTGTGGGTAGGCGACTGTAAGGGTGTCGATTGTCTGATTACCGAGTTCACAATATGTAAAACCCGCTTTTAACGGTGGTGCTGCAAATCCCTGTAGGGCGGCAAGGTAGTTCAAGAATTGGGGACTCATAAATTGTCAATGTGAGGTATTGATTGGGCTGTCCAAAGCTAAAGCTTTGGACTCCAAAATATATTAAAATTATTGGTTCAGTAGTTAGTTAGGCTTTTTCGATCTTGTACTCTTTGCTAGTTTTTCGGCCTTTTGCATCATATTCATCTTCTTGATAGGGTTTGCCTTCTTCGTGATAAATTATTTTCTGTTCTTTGCCATTTGGGTAGTAGGTTTTGATTTCTCCTACTGGTTTATTATCTTCAAAATAGGCATATTTGCTCATTTTGCCATTTTCGTGATATTCAATGCTTTCTCCATTAAATTTCCCCTCCGTGTAGTGACTTTTTTGCATCAGTCCGCCTTTTTCATTATACCAGTGCGATTCTCCGTGCATTTTATCGTCTTTATAGTTGACTTTTCCCCTGATACTGCCTGTTTCATGATAGTGAAGGGCTAAACCATCTAGCTGATCTCGCTTATAGTTCATTTTAGAGAGAAGCCGCCCTTCATCAAAAAATTGGGCTTCGCCATCCATTTTGTCATTTTTGTAGCTGATGATTTGGGCGGGTTGACTATCTTCATCATATATTGTGGTTATTCCATTTAATCGCCCGTTTTTATATGTCATCTTATCAGTGAGTTGGCCTTTTTCATCGTATAAAAGCACCTCGCCATGTAGCTTTCCTTTTTTAAAGCGGTATTTGCCACTGATTTTTCCATTGTCATGGTGCTCAATTTGTTCATCAGTTTCTGTCATTTTGTGGCTCCCTGTAGAGCAGTTAGTTAATTATTACCATGCTACCTTTGATTATTAATACGCCACTGGCTTTGACGTTTTGCATTGCCGAGCCTTTATTTGTCAGCATCTTGGCTTCGTTGGTCAGTGATACTCCTGCTTTATTTGTCAATTTTAATTTGGCTTGATTGGTCAATGAAGTGCCAGCTTTGTTATGTAACGCGGTTCTAGCCTTGTTAATCAGTTGAGTGCCGGCTTCGCTCTTGAGTTCGGTTCTCGCTTTCAAATTCATAGAGCCACCGGTTGATTCGATTTTGATCTTGTTCGCTTTGATAGTGAGATTTCCTTTCACTTCCAAGACGTAATCTTTGGTGACTTTGTGGGTAAATTTACCTTTGTTTGTATGGGTTTCGTCACCTTTGATCTCAACTCGGCGTTTTTTTCTAACGCGGTAGGTTTCTTCTCCTCTGGCATCAATGCTGCGGTTGCCTTTTTTGATCCGGACAGTTTGGTGTCCACTTTTTTTACCCTCGACAATGAGTTTATGATCACACTTTGTGATCGTTGTGGTGTAATTTCCTTTTTTGACTGTTAAGGTGTAATGTCCTTGGCATCCACCACTCGCCAATTTTTTGGCGGCACTGATAGCTGATTTGATATTGCCAGCACTCGGGTCGGTAAAAGGCGCAATACAGGTCCTCATACTGTTAAAATCAACACCCTCAAGAGTCGTGTCAAAATCCCCATATATCGTATTGGACTTATTACCACCGACAACCAGTCCATCATCTCCAACGATAAAAGAGGATTCAGAGTCACCAATGACTTTATTCCTACTACCGACGACTGTCAATGATTCACCAGCCGCCACGTTGGTTGTGAGGTTATTTTCTACGCTGATAGCGGCATCTTTTTTTGCATGGATATAAAGTTCTTCTTTACCCGGTTTATCTTCAAAGCGTATTTCATTTGAATTGCCCTGCTCAAGGCCACTGATGAGATGTTTGACAAATTTAATGATATCTTTAACAATGCCAAGAGCATCTTTAATATTTTTAACGGCCTTCTTTTTATCACTTATACCCCCTATCAATGTGGCTACTTTAGGAGCGGTATCTGCGAGTTGATTCAAAAATAATGGCTTAGTACTCTGCCCTTCGCCCAAACTACGAGTTTTAATTGTACTTTTAGTTTTTTCAGCAGGCAGTGAATAAGGGGGTTTATTGGTGCCATGATAAACACGCCCCGTGATAATCGGTCTATCTGGATCGCCTTCGAGAAAATCGACTATGACTTCATGACCAATACGCGGAATAAACATGGCGCCCCAACCTGCTCCTGCCCACAGTTGACTGACACGTATCCAACACGAACTGTTTTCATCCTGATTGCCTTCGCGATCCCAGTGAAATTGGACTTTGACTTGTCCATGTTCGTTGGTATAAATTTCTTCGCCTTGAGGACCAACTACGATGGCGGTTTGGCTGCCTTCGACGACGGGTTTGGGGGTGACTCTGTCTGGGCGATAGGGTACTTCAAAAGGTATGCACTCGAAACTACTGGAAAAACTGGTGCCACCTTCACCTGCGGTTTCTTCTAGTACTTGCGGTTGGCTCCCAGAGATTTGATGTTGGGTGAGCAAGTATTTTTTATTAAAATCCTCACGGGGGTATTCTTCCATAATAAAGAAAAAACCGGCGGCAAAATGCGTACAGGTTGTTGCGCCACTCCCTTCTTTTTTGACGGTTTGATATTCTTCTAAGCGTACTTTGGCGAGATTGTTGCCCCTTCCCGGATCGTCAAATTTACCCGGATAGTCATAGACTTCTAACTCCGTATTTTTATCTCCGGTTTTTTCACCTTTAAGATTTAAAGCTGGTTTCTTAAAATTATAATCTTTTAAACTGACTTTGCCGGAAAGGATTTCTTCGGTATAGTTAAATGTATAAATATGCGGTTCGTCTGCTACTTGTCCGGGGCGTGGTTCATGGAAAATTATTTTACTTTCTTCCTGGATAGCTTTATGAGCCGAAGTGCTATCTCCCATCACTAATATATGTTTATTATTATGATGTTCAAAAAAGTAGAAAATGCCTTCTTCTTCTAAGAGACGACTGATAAAGTCGAATTCGGATTCTCGGTATTGGACACAATATTCGCGTTTTGGGGGGTCAGTTTGTAGGATAAATTGATATTCATCACCAGGCAAGCCAAAATCGCTGAGTATTTTCTGCACAATGTCACGCACACTCATTTTTTGGAAAATGCGACAATTGTGTCTGTGCATCAAATACCATATTTGGGGCACGATGGTGGCATTATAAGTGGTAAAGCGCAAGCCGCTAGTCCCTTGTTCAAGGCGGCTGATGATGCCATGAAAGTAGCGTGGCTCTTCTTCTTCATATTGTTGTATCGTTAATATGCCGGCTTGCCCAACAATTTGTTCAAAGTCTAGCGCGTCGTTTTCTGTGGCTAATTCTAAGTCTATGCTGAATAGTTGGGATATGCCTTCGGTGACTCCGAAACTGAGCACTCGCAATTCTTCATCAGAGCCACTGACTTCAAATAGATAGCGTTCAAGATTGGCAGGTAAAGTATGCATATTGGTATTTCCAGATTGTGTGGAGATTTTTTAGTTTTTCGGAGTCCAAGTTTTAACTTGGACGCCCAAACTAAAGTTTGGACTCCTAATTTTCCATACTGATTTGATGATGGCACTTGGAAGTGATAAGTCAAAAGGATTGCATTTTTTATTTGAGGAGTTTACAACGACCTGCGGGGTATTGGTCTCCCCGCAGGTCTGAATTTTAGGCGATCTTACAGTCGAACCGCGGCCCGAAGTTTTCAGAATTAATGGCAGTTAAGTTGCTGGTTTCCTCCAGTCATCGCTACCTTCGGTGCCGGCAACTACATGCTCCCATTTAATCTTACGATAAACCAGACTGTAAACGACTTCATGATCCCGAAAATCCAAGCTCTCATCGGTAGCGAGTGTCGTCTCCGCTGTTATATCAACGATGGTGGCATCTGTCAATGTATGCGTGAAGTAGTGTTCTTGGGTGCCTTCCATCGTGGTGCGATACCATTTAATGACAACTTCGCTCAGTCGTTCACCCGTGCATAGGGCTTGATTCATCAAGGGGGTGGCCTTGTCATAGCGTGTCCTGTAAACCACTGCTTTATGTACCCGCTGTCCGGTGGGTTGACCGGTTTGGGGATCGCGGGGAATTAGCATCTGGTGATCAAACTGAAGCACGGTGCTTTCATCTGTATGGTCTTCTTGATATTTATTACCCATACTTTCGGGGGTATTGCAACCTGTGGTGATAAGGCCTTGCGTTACACCAGTTGTTGTTACATAGGCTACTTGAGGCATTGTTTTGCTCCTTTAATTTGATTACAAGCTCATCTAATGCGATAAACGTGCCAATTATGCTGGCAGGGCGGTAAATTAGTTTATATAATTGAATTTATTATATTTTTTTATTAAGGCCCAAGCTATACAGAAAATAATATAAATGCGCTAAGAGAAATTTTCTGCACAATAGAAATTGATTAATTTGTTAAACGAGCCAAGTCTTAAACGTTGCAAACCCCGTCCTGCACAAGTGAGCATTTTTTTTCTCATCGTGCAAAATATCATATTATTTGTAGGGTCAATGCCATATCGTGCCGCCCCAAAATCATCTTAAAAAGTACTATACTAATTAAATTAGGGTTTCTTTATTTTATAGAGACGGATTTTTTCTACCAAGCCCCGACGTGAGATACCTAACACTTTCGCGGTGTGGGTTTGATTCCAATGATTAGTTTGAAGATATTGTTGAATGACTTGCTTTTCATACAGATGGATTATTTCTTTTAACTTGGCTTGTGTTGGGATATTGACATCTGCCATCAGTTTTTTGTCTAAATGTGCCGGCTGGATGCTGCCACCAGACTCACTGAGTAACACCGCACGTTCAACGATATTTTTCAATTCACGAATATTGCCCGGATAGTCATAATGCAGCAACGCATCGAATGCCGCCGGAGAAAAACCTTGTAAGGATTTATTATAACGCTCAGCATACTCCTCTAAAAAGTGTTGCAATAGGACTGGTAAATCTTCTTGACGCGCCCGCAGCGGCGGCAAGTCGATAGGAAAAACATTGAGACGATAGTATAAGTCTTCACGGAATTGCCCCTCTTTAATTAGGGTTTCTAGGTCACGATGAGTTGCTGTTATAATACGCAGCTCGACTTTGCGACTTTCTAGGGCGCCCAAGGGGCGCACTTTTTGATCTTGTAAAATCCGCAAGAGTTTGGCTTGTAAGTTGATAGGCATATCGCCAATTTCATCCAAAAATAAAGTGCCCCCATCGGCTGCCTCAATCAGTCCTTTTTTATCCTTTTGTGCTCCGCTAAAAGCGCCGCGCTTGTAGCCAAATAATTCACTTTCCAACAAAGTTTCTGGTAAAGCAGCACAATTTTGAGCAATAAAAGGTCCTTGACGGCGGTGGCTATTTTGGTGGATAGCGGCGGCGATCAGTTCTTTGCCGGTGCCAGTTTCGCCGCGTATTAATACCGTTGCATCCGAATCCAACACTTTTTCCATCAGGTTAAAAACTAGCTGCATGGGGGCACTGTCACCAATGAGGGTATCCGTGAAGCGGCAGTGACGGGCTATTTTTATTTTTAAGTCAAGATTTTCTGCTGTTAATTGCTGATTAGTCGCATTCAGCAATTCAATTAAATGATTATTTTGTTCAATCAATTGCGCGTTATCTATTGCCACTGCGGCTTGTGAGGCAAAGGCTTTGACTAAGCTTTCCAATGTGTTAGGAAAAGGCGATATTTGCCCGGTGTCGGGATCGCGGTAGTTTATCAATTGCAGGATGCCACTGGTGATATTGGCGTAGCTACGCAGCGGCACCGTTAACAGTGATTGGCTCCGGTAACCCGTGCGTTGATCATATTCGTACAAATCGGTACAATCAAAGCCAGAATAATGGTAGACATCCGAGATATTGATTAGTTGACCCGAAAAGGCACAGTAGGCACAAATATTATCCATGTTATTTTGTTGACCAATAAACAAGGAAATTGAGGGGACAGCTTGAAGGGGGGCTGGTACGGCATCGTTTTGTGATATCTCAGGATAAAGATGGCGTTTGGTTTGATCGAGGACGTAGAGCCGCCCCGCCTCGGCACCGGTGATTTGTCGTGCGGCACTGACGATGTGGTTTAATAAGCGGTTGAGTTCCCGTTCTGTGCTTAGGTAAGTCGTTGTTTTTATAAACTCTTCTACAGCGCGAACCGGATCACAATGAAACATGGTTTTTTTATTCCTGTGACGGTGGACGTCCAAGATAAATCTTGGACTCCTATTTTAACACAGCTTGCACTTTTGAAATGAGGTTTTTTTTGTAGGGTGGGTAAAGTAGAGCCGTGATGAGCGAAGCGAGTTCAACCTACCTTTTTCTTGAACAAGGTGGGTTTCGCTCTCCCCACCCGACGTGAAAGCTCGATAGAATTATGGAAAATTTTAAAGACGCATTTGAGGCTTTTTTGAGAAACGAGTTAGAACGCGACGAGTTAGCTTTGCAACTTGAACAGTGGAGCAAGCAAACGCCGGGGCTTTCTACTGAAATAGAGTCCTATTTGTCGGAGTTGTATCAAGCCAAGAGGCTATCAGAAGAAGATTATTCCGCGTTCAATTCCCTGATTGGGCATGAAAAAACGCGGATAGCGACGGCACCCAGGCGTACCTCGCCTCACAAACCGCGGTCCGACTGGTCCCATCAGAAATCAGGCTCTTGGTCTCGTCCTTCACAATGGGAGGACAGTGATGAGATAGAACTCAAGCCGGGGCTGGTCATTCGAGATAATTATCGTTTGGAAGAAGAACTCGGCGAGGGTGGCATGGGCGTGGTTTGGAAAGCCATCGACTTGATTCAGGAGGCAGGGGAGGCACGCGATAGCCATGTAGCCATTAAGTTTTTCAGTCGAGATTTCAAGCAACATCCTGATGCGCTAAAAGCACTGGTACGTGAATTTCACCGCTATAAAAGGCTCACTCATCCTAAGATTGTCAAAGCGCATGGTTTAGATCGCTTCGGTAATACCTATTTTATGGTGATGGAATTATTAAAGGGAATTCCATTAAACGAATTCCTTAAAAGTCACAAAAATGGCGTATCCATCATCGAAGCTAAGCCGATCATCAAGGATATGGCTGAGGCATTGGGACATGCCCATCAAGAGGGTATCGCGCATTTGGATTTCAAACCAGCTAATGTGTTTTATGATCCTGATGAGAAGATTGCTAAAGTTATTGATTTTGGGATTGCGCGACCGCTAGAACAGTCGGAACGGGATGAAACTCTATTTGATCCGGGTACCTTGCAGGCATTAACCGACGCTTATGCCAGCTATGAAATGCTATTAGCTTTGGAGCCCGATCAGCGTGATGACATTTATGGGTTAGCTTGCGTGACTTATGAGTTACTGTCAGGAAAACATCCCTTTAATAGAAAAAAAGCGACCACAGCGGAATATGAGAAGCTGTCTCCCAAACCAATTAAGGGTTTAAACAATCAACAAAATCAGGCACTTTTGCGTGCTTTAGCTTTTTATCGGGATGAGAGAACGCTGACGGCGAGTCAATTTTTAGCTGAGCTGTTTCCACCAGTAAAAGAGTCTCCTAACTGGTTTTTAGTCGGCGGGAGTGTCATTGTTCTGGGACTTGCCAGTTTTGCAGCATGGGAACATTTTAAACCGCAACCTACGCCAGAAGGCATTATAAATGAACCTGCACCAAGTGTTGTCATTCCAGAACCACCCCAAGTAACGCCAACACCGCTTGTCGATCAAGAACCTGCTGTTCTAGAACCTGAAGAAGATGATGCGAGACAACAGGCAGAGGCGGCTTTAGCGGAGGAACGACGTCAACAAGAAGAAGCGAGACAACAGGCAGAGGCGGCTTTAGCGGAGGAACAACGTCAACAAGAAGAAGCGAGACAACAGGCAGAGGCTGCGCGTTTAGCGGAGGAACAACGTCAACAAGTGGCAGGCTTGCTGCGAGAATGTCAAAGACATTTGGAGGCGAACCGTCTCACCACGGGTAGTGGGGGGACTGCACTGGCTTGTTATCGAAAAGTCTTGGCACTAGATGCTGATAATGCCGATGCTAAGGAAGGCTTGCGCGAAATCGAGCGCCGTTACCAATACTGGGCAGAGGGAGCATTCCGACGGAACGATCTGCCAAAAGTACGCAAATATTTGAAAAGGATAGAAATGGTCGATCCGCAATCGCCCATTTTAGCTGAGTTAAGAGAGCGTTTAGAAAATGAACGCTAGTTTCGGCTCGCATAAATCTCCATACCACTCTAATCTAGGTCGTGAAAAATCCTATTTTTTTTTAAAATAGGATTTTTTTGGTGCTTGGCAATATGACTTTCTCTTAACAACTTTCATATCTGTCAAACTTGATGTTCAAGTTTTTTTTGTCCCCCCCCCATCTCGTGCCGCCCAAACTAAAGTTTGGACTCCTAAACAAACTAAAGGGGGGGTATTGAGGTATTTATCATATCATGGAAAATTTCAAATCCGCAGTTGACGCTTTTTTGAGAAACGAGTTAGAACGCGACGAGTTAGCTCGGCAACTTGAACAGGCGATCAAGCAAACACCTACGCTTTCTACTCAAATTTTGTCCCATTTGACGGACTTACATCAAGCCGATAGCCTTTCAATGGAAGATTATTCGGTGCTCAATTCCCGCCTAAAATCGTTCTCCTCTTTGTCTCGTCCTTCCCAATGGGAGGATGATGATGATACGGCTATTGAGCCGGGGCTAGTCATCCTAGATAAATATCGCTTGGTAGAAGAGCTTGGCAAAGGTGGTATGGGCGTTGTCTGGAAAGCCATCGACCTGATTCAGGAGGCAGGGGAGGCACGCGATAGCCATGTGGCCATCAAGTTTTTAAGTCAAGATTTCAAGCAACATCCTGACGCGCTAAAAGCACTGGTGCGTGAATTTAACCGTTATGGAAGGCTCAGTCATCCTAATATTGTCAAAGCGCATAAGTTAGATCACCTTGGTACTACCTTTTTCATGGTGATGGAATTATTAAAGGGGGTTCCATTAGACGAATTTATTAAAACTTGCCCGAATGGCCTCTCCCTCACCGATGCGGAGCCGATCATCAAGGATATGGCTCATGCTCTGGCATACGCCCATCAAGAAGGTCTCGCGCATTTGGATTTCAAACCCGCCAATGTGTTTTATGATCCCGAGGCGAAGAGTGTCAAAGTTATTGATTTTGGGATTGCGCGACCCCTGGAACAGTCGGAACGGGAAAAAACGGGTTTTGATCCGGGTGCCTTGGGGGCATTAACAAATGCTTATGCTAGTTATGAAATGTTATTAAGTTTAGACCCCGATCAGCGTGATGACATTTATGCGTTAGCTTGCGTGGCTTATGAGTTACTGTCAGGAAAACATCCCTTTAATAGACAAAAAGCGACCACAGCTAAATATGAAAAGCTGTCTCCCGAACCTATTGAAGGCTTAAAGCGTCAACAAGAACAGACTCTATTGCGTGGTTTAGCTTTTTATCGAGATGATAGAACGCCGACGGTTGATAAATTTTTAGCCGAGCTTTTTCCAGAAAAAAAGAAATCTGCCTTGGGTTTAGTCGGCGGGGGGCTGGTAGCTGCCATAGTGGCTGGTTTTGTCGTGTGGGAATTGTTCAAAGAGCCTGCACCGCCTGTAGCTCAAGGACAACTTAAAATAGCGGCGGAGCAAGAACGTCAACGGCTTGAAGAGGCGGCGCGTTTAGCCGCTGAACAGGAGGTGGCCCGAAAACAGGCTGAGGCGGCGCGTTTAGCCGCTGAACAGGAGGTGGCCCGAAAACAAGCTGAGGCGGCGCGTTTAGCCGCCGAACAAGAGGATGCCCGAAAACAAGCTGAGGCGGCGCGTTTAGCCGCCGAACAAGAGGATGCCCGAAAACAAGCTGAGGCGGCGCGTTTAGCCGCTGAACAGGAGGTGGCCCGAAAACAGGCTGAGGCGGCGCGTTTAGCCGCCGAACAAGAGGCGGCCCAACTGTCTCAAGTGGCACGCTTGCTGCAAGAATGTCAAAAACATTTGGATGGGAAGCGTCTCACCAGCGGTCGTGGGGGGACGGCACTGGATTGTTATCAAGACGTTTTGGAGCAAGAACCTGGTAATGCCGAGGCCTTGGATGGCTTGCATAAAATCGAACTCAGTTACCAAAACTTGGCAGAGAGGGCATTCCGACAGAAAAGATTGCAAAAAGTACCCAATTATTTGAAAGGGTTTGAAAGGGTCAATCCGCAATCGCCTATATTAGCTGATTTAAGAGAACGTTTAAAAATTGAACGCGAAAATTTAGCCCGTCAACAAGAGGAGGCTAAAAAACAACAAGCTGAGGCGGAGCGTAAAGCACGAGAAAAGGCTAAAAGACGAAAAGCTGAGGCGGAGCGTCAAGCACGAGAAGAGGCTAAAAGACGAAAAGCTGAGGCGGAGCGTCAAGCACGAGAAGAGGCTAAAAAACGACAAGCTGAGGCTGAGCGTAAAGCACGAGAAGAGGCTAAAAGACAACAAGCTGAGGCTGAGCGTAAAGCACGAGAAGAGGCTAGAAAACAACAAGCTGAGGCGGAGCGTAAAGCTAAACAACGAGAAGAGGCTAGAAAACAACAAGCTGAGGCGGAGCGTAAAGCTAAACAACGAGAAGAGGCTAGAAGACAACAAGCGGAGGCAAAGCGTAAAGCTAA
>JBDLJY010000138.1:0-16128 GCA_039714115.1 Pseudomonadota bacterium
TGCCATTACTCGCAAAACCTTCGGTATTGCCGATGTCATACGACAAACCCTTGAGCCAATAAAGGAGTCCATCGAATTTGCCTTTATCTATGGCTCCATTGCCAAATCTACAGATACTGCCAGAAGCGATATTGATCTAATGATTATCGGCAATGATTTGGCTTATGCCGATATAATGAACTTACTGATATTCGCAGAAAAAGAATTGCAACGCGCCATAAATCCAAGTATTTATTCACTACCAGATTTCAATGACAAGCTGCAACAAGGGAACAGTTTTTTAACACGCATTTTGCAACAAGAAAAAATCATTATCATGGGGAACGAAAATGTCATTAGAAAAATTGGATAATCTAGTCAAAATAGGGCAATTGAAAACTGAGCCACCCGATCAAAATGAATTTGACGGTATGATCGCTTCTGCTAAAGCACGCCTGCAAGATAGCAAATTATGGTGCAGCACACGCCTTGTCACTCGCAGCCATGCGTTGGCATGGTTATCGCTCGGATAATCGTTATCTAGTCTTTCAATGTCTGGAACAAACTTTAGGGCTGGAAACTGTTAAATGGCGAATATTGGATCAGTGTCACAAACGACGCAACCTTGCAGAATACGAAGGCCATCTGGAAATAGCTCCACAATTGTTGAAAGAACTAGTTGAAATAACCGAAGAATTGCTCCAACGACTTGAATCACTTGGAAGCTAGGAGCGTTATCGACTCCAAAATACTGGAAAATTTATGGTTCAGTACTTAAGACACCGTATCTCTTATTTCATCTACCGTTTTTATTGTCTGAATCAGACATCAGTATTCAATAATTTTCAGAATGAATAAATCTTGCTTGGTTTTAGATTTTATTCTGTCAATTCTGATTCAGACAAAATACCTTAAACTCAAATCATAATTCTCCCTCTACCAACTCTCCCTCCATATTAGAGTGAGCCTCTGTCAGTTGTTCATTCACTTGCTTTGCCAGTTGAGTAATACTTGGCCCTCTTAGCAATGTCATTTGAGATACAAGCACAGCCAGTTCCTTTTTTAAGCGGTGACTCAGTTCGACAGCCATCAAGGAGTCCAGTCCCATATTGGTTAGCGGCTGTTCAATGTCCAGTTTGGCGGCAGAGGTTCTGAGAACTTTTGCGACTTGTTCACTTAGCATAGATTCTAATAATGGCAGACGCTCGGCTGGTTCCGTAGCTGCTAGTATGTTGCCCAGTGAGCAGCTCTTGACATCATCCGCCTGCGAATGTTCACTTGGGTCTACTTCATCTATCAAGTGAGCAAATCGTGGTGAGATAGCCTTCACCGCTTTGTTCCTCCCCCGCCAGTCTATGGTGGGGGCTACGCTGGTTTGGACTGCCTTCTGTAGGAGCAAATGACCTAGTATTTTCAGTGCTTGCAGTGGCGGCAAAAGTGTCACGCCGAGTTTGTTAAAATGTTCACCTATATCAGCGTGTTGAGCCACATGACCTACCTCTGCTATCGCGCCCCAATTAATGGTTAGCACTGGTAGTCCTTGGGTGCGGCGGTAGTGAGCTAAGGCATCAAGAAAAGCATTAGCCGCTGCGTAATTGCCCTGTCCAGGATTTCCAACAATCGAAGCGAATGATGAGAACAATACGAAGAAATCCAAGGGTGTGTTTAAGGTATGGGTGTGTAGGTGCCAAGCACCGATGATCTTAGGACCCATCACTTTTTTCAAACGTTCCTCATTCAATTGCAACAGTACCGCATCGTCCAGAACCATAGCCGCGTGAATAACGCCTCGTAACGGCGGCATGGACAGACCAATATCAGCTAAAACGCTGGTCACATCCGGTTCCTTGGTCACGTCTGCCTTAGCGACCACAATCTCTGCCCCCATTTCTTCTAATGTTTTTATTGCTT
The DNA here is from genome assembly GCA_039714115.1 of Pseudomonadota bacterium. Lineage (GTDB taxonomy): Bacteria > Pseudomonadota > Gammaproteobacteria > Beggiatoales > Beggiatoaceae > Thiomargarita. Next base: position 1,891 of record JBDLJY010000138.1, read on the forward strand.
CCTTGACTGCTGGTGAAAATGCGCCGCGTCGTCCCATCAGTACTAAATGTCGCGCTCCGTTTTCCACTAACCACTGTGCGACTGCTAAGCCAAAACCACCCAGCCCGCCAGTAATGAGGTAAGTGCCATCAGCGCGAAATTCGTAGGGGCAATCCCTTGTGGTTGCCCTTGCTACCACCACATCTGGGTCTTGCAGAGACACCACAATTTTGCCAATGTGTTTAGCCTTTGCCATGTAGTGAAAGGCATTCACAACTTCTGAGATGGGAAAAACCCGGTATGGTAGCGGGTGAATGGTTTTCTCTGTCAACAATGACATCACTTCGCTCCAGAGAGACTTGACAAGTTCAAGCCGATCTTGCATCAATTTATCAAGATCGACTGCAAAAAACGACAAATTATTTTGAAAAGGTTGTAAACCCAACTTGCGATTCTGTTCAATATCCCGCTTGCCGATTTCTATAAAACGTCCATAAGCACCTAGTACCGAAAGGCTCTTAGGGATAGCCTCTCCTGCCAAAGAGTTCAAAACGATGTCTACGCCTTTGCCATCGGTGCGTTCCATTACTTCGTCAGCAAACGCTAAAGAGCGTGAATCCATGACATGCTTTACCCCCAGCGCACGAATGAAATCCCGTTTTTCCGGTGTACCAGCCGTCGCAAAAATTTCAGCACCGACACGTTGAGCCAGTTGGATGGCCGCGAGTCCAACACCGCCAGCGGCGGCATGAATGAGAACGCGCTCACCTTTGCTAATCCGGGCTAAGTGGTGCAACGCATAGTAAGCAGTGAGAAAAACAACGCTAATGGTAGTGGCTTCTTCAAAATTTAGATGTGCGGGTTTAGGCACAACCAAACTGGCATCGGTGGTAGTGTAGGTACTAAAGCAGTGGGGGGCCATAGCAATGACATCATCGCCTATTTTAAATCCAGTCACGCCTTCACCAATAGCTGCAATGGTTCCGCTACATTCTAGGCCCAATGCTTGTCCCGAAAGGGTACCCTCTAAACTTTCCTCGCTCAGTAACCCCATCGCCTTTGCAACATCCTTGAAATTTAGTGCTGTCGCACAAACTTGGATTTCAATCTCACCGGGGCCCGGCTGTTTGCGCGTGGTTGCCCGCAGCGTTAAGTTGTCTAAAATCCCGGGGGTTGAGATTTCCAAACGGAATGGTTGTTTATGGGCAGTGTCAATTTCTGTCAATGACACCGGCATCAATCTGTGTACATAGCGATCTTTACCGCGCAAAGCGATTTCATCTTCTTTATCGTCTGACCACAATTCTTCAAAGAGAGACTGAATCTCATCGGGGGCACATTCAGGACTGATGTCCACCATGCGAGTGCGGAGATTGGGTTGTTCATTGATGATAACCCGTCCCAAGCCCCACAAGGGAGATTGGGCTACTGAGACCGATTTTAAGTCGCCCACCGTGTGGACACCTTGGGTCACCAGCCAGATAGGGAGTGAATCACTCCAATTCATTTGAGCCAATGCCTGAACCAGATGGATAACACTTAGGCAACCAAGGGATTGCGCGGATTCTATGGACGATGCTGTGGTCTGTGTGTCAAGACTCCAAAGATGAATAATACCATGACAGGCAGACGGTTTTGCACCCACAACTTCAAGGAGTTGTTGCATATCTTCTGGGTGTGTTGGGTTGAGTTGAAAGCTGTCCCCCTCTAGGCGTTGATAGGTGTCGCCGGGCCATATAAGGATTGGGGTTTCTCCACGTTCCTTGATTTGCGTGGCCAACACTTGTCCAACTCCCTTGCTGTCGGCAAAAATCAGCCAATTGCCCGGCTTTTCTGGCCGAGATAAAAGGCTTTCATTGTGACAGGCTTGTTGAACAACCGGGCCTTTAGCTAAAAAGACGGTCTGCGTAGCCTCTTCGCTATTTTCTAGTTCAGAAATGTCCGCGACTGGCCCAAACCCAAGCTCTTCAAACAAATACTGCCATTTTTGCACGGATAGGAGAGGGTGCGAAGGTCGTAAATCCCGATCCGTAAATAACCACCAACCCTTCAGCAATCCAAATACGATGTCAAACCAACGTGGTAAGTTGGTCAGCCCCAGTTCCAACAATACCAACAAACCTTCCGATGCTAAAAGCTGCTTGACATTTTCCAGTGTCTGACGCAAGTCACGGGTTGCATGCAAGGCATCTGAGGCTAGAATCAGATCAAATGAATGAACCTCAAAGCCTTGCGCGATAGGATCTTTCTCAATATCCAATACTTGGTACTGAATAAAAGGATAATCACGAAACTTCTGTTCAGCATGGGAAGTGAACATTTGGGAAACGTCAGTAAAGACATATTCCGTCCGATGGGCTGGCAGTTTTGGTAGTACATAAGATGTCATACCACCGGTACCCGCACCAATTTCCAATATCCGTACCGTGCGTCCAGCCGGTAAATGTGTCAGTGCCTCCGCAATCGCTTTTTGAACGAGCCGATTGTATATCCGATTAGTGGGCGCGTCTTGGTATAAATGTTCAGAGATTGTCAAAGAACCCTGCGGAAAAATGAGTTGTAGCGGATCAACTTTATCCAGCAATACCTCTGCTAACTGCGGACCACATTGCCCCATCAGCATCAGTTCAGCTTGATAAGCAGGATATTGGCCTAAAAGTTTTTTCCATATCGCTTGTGAGTTATTAAACTCTGGTATGCGAGCGATTTCCCATTGCTTATCTACTTGAGTTAGCACACCCTCTGCTTGGAGCATTTTAAGCATCCGTCCTAAAAGATGCCGATGGTGGTATGCCACGCCTAATTGTTCTGCCAAAGTATCTGCGGAAAAACGCTGATGCAATTGAGGCTCCCACCCCAGTTGCTGGAGGGCTTTGAGAACGTAGGCGATAGACAAAGCGTCAAATTGCGGCATGACATCCTCGTAATAACGCTGCCGATTCAATTGAGTAGTTAACCGAGTGGCTTCAGTTTGGAGATGTTCAACAATTTGCTGAGGGGATGGTAAATAACCCGCAGAGCGAATATTTACTTCTTGCTCAGGACGTGCCTGCCACCGCCATTGGTATTCATAAAGATAATTTTCTGAGGCTAGCTCAGTTTGCTGCATACCTTTTAATAGCTGGTCACGTTTTCCTTGAATTTCCATCAGCACGTTACCTACATCATCACAGGCTTGAGCATCAACCGTGAAATGGGTCGCACTTTTTTCAGTCAGACGGGCATATAACCAAAATTTTAATGGGAGGCGAGCGTCAATCCGAATTCGGTCGAGAAAAACTGGCAGATAAATATCCTTAAGTGGTATTACACTAAGAGTAACCTGAAGACAAGCATCTAAGATAACAGGCGCTAACAGATAGTCATCGTTGTTAGTTTCCAAATTCTCTGGAATCCATATTTGAGCTAATGTTTCTCCATCACCCAACCAGAGTTGCTCTATTCCTTGGAAACGGCTGCCATATTGATAGCCTATGTTGTGGAGTTGTTTATAGTAATCTGTTTTGGAAATTGGGTTGAGGCAATGGCTACGAATCTCTTCCAACGCAATTTTTTCATGTTTTTTGCCATTTTGCTCAAAACTCAGTTTGCCAGTAGCATGTCAAACCCAATTTGGTTCCTTTTCATAACGACTGAAAATCCTAAAAGAGTTATCGTCTGGCTCCAAAATAAATTGAAGCGTTGTCGATTCACCCTCAGCTAAGATAAGCATCTTTTGAAATGCAATATCCTTTACCACGTAAGTGCCTTCCCCGAAGGTTTCTTTGAGCGCCGCCAGTGCCATTTCTACATAAGCGGCACCAGGATACACCACCGCCTCTTGGACGCGATGGTCACGTAGATAAGAGATGTTTTGCAGATCAATCTCTGCATTCCATACCGGTTGTGCCAATTTGAGTGGGTTTCCCAAAAGAGGATGGACTTGTTCTCCCAGCCTAGCTTGCCGTGATTCTTCAAACTCCTGCCAATAACGCTCTCGTTGCCAAGGGTAGGAAGGTAAACGTACAAAACGACCGTTGTTCGGATAAAGCGCGTGCCAATCCACAGCATATCCCAAAGTGTAGAGCTGACCAAACGTCCCCAGCAGCATGACTGATTCAGGTTCTTTACGGCGCAGAGAAGGTAGCACCATTCCTTCGCGCCCGGCGTTGGCAAAACACTCAGAAATGTAAGTCGATAGCACCGGATGTGCCCCAATTTCTAAAAAGAGATGATGATCAGCTTGAATCAGTCCATTTATTGCCGCTGAAAACAGTACGGTTTTTTGAATATTTTGCGCCCAGTAGTCAGCCCCCATATCTGAACCGTCAACGTTCTTGCCAGTGACGGTGGAGAACAGGGGAATAGTGCAATTTTGCGGCTTAATGCCTTGTAAAGAGGTAATTAATTCACTCTTTAACGGTTCCATCAAGGGACTGTGATAAGGCACAATTACCCGCAAAAAACGACAGAAAATCTGTTTTTGCTCTAAAGAAGTCGCAATGTTTTCAAGGACTTCAGCATCTCCGCTTAAAGTGACAGCACTGTGGCTGTTGATAGCACCTATGGAAACCTGCGCTTGGTGTTCCGCAATAAGCGTGGTTGCCTCATCGACTGATAGCCCCACAGCTAACATTTTGCCTTGTCCAGCGGTTTGTGCTTGTAAGCGACTGCGATGGAAAATCACTTGAACCGCGTCTTCTAAGCTCAACACGCCCGCTACTTGGGCAGCGGCCACTTCGCCAACACTATGCCCAACAATGGCATCAGGTACAATGCCCCACGAACGCCACAATGCGGCTAAAGCCACCTGCACAGAAAAAATGGCAGATTGAACAATTTTGGGGTCATTGATGCGTGACTGTTCTTCATCCGCCATTAATTCTTCCAACAATGACCATTCAGCATATTGTCGCAACAAGGCATCACATTGCACAATACGCTCACGAAATACGGGTTCTTTTTCCAATAACTGACGACCCATCGCCCACCATTGTTGTCCCATACCAGAGAAAACAAAAGCCAGTTTGGGTGACGTGATCTGACCAGAAGACATACCGAGACGAGTTTCTCCTGCGAGAAAGGCTTCTAGGTTTTCGGCCAATTCTTGTTTAGAGTGACCAACCAAAGCCAATCGGTGGTTATGATGACCACGGCGCAGGCTGGCACTGTAACAAATGTCTGATATATAAGGCAATATACTTTCCCTCATGATTCAAGTTGTCCATCAATTGCAACATCAAGGAGGTTTTTCCAGTTTGACGGGGAGCATGTAAAATGAAATAACGTTTGTCATCAATCAACTTTTTGAGGCTTTCAAAATGGGGGGCAGTTGGCACCATGTAATGATCGGCAGGAATACAAGGGCCTGCGGTGTTAAATTTTTTCATAAAAGGATACTCCTACAAGCGGGTATTTTGGAGTCCAAGATTTATCTTGGGAGTGCGCTCGCCCAAGATAAATCTTGGACTCCAAAATGATGATGAAAATAATCTACAACCAAATCACTTCAATCTGTTTTCCGGCTTCTTCTATCAATTCTCGTTTGCCAACGGCATCCCAGTCTTTAATCTCTCTGCGACTTAAAATCATTAACCAGCCGTTAGAAAGACTTAGTCGGTGTAAATAATCGACCAACTGATCTTTACCCTCGCTAAGGGCAGTTTTGCGGTTGAGTTTTAATTCAAAGGCAAAGCTTTCTCCGGCAAATTCAATACATAAATCTAAGCGTCCTAAACCTGCCGCGTATTCCCGACTGATGCGTCCGCCGCTATTGCATATCCTTTGTAACCAAGCCATAAATAATAAATGATGGGCAGCTTCGGTGTAAGTTCTGCGTTTGGTCACTAATTCGCTGTGTTTTTTATAAAAATCAATGTAGGCCTGAATAACTTTTTCAATATCTAATTTGCCATTGGATTTGACATACCATCGCGGATCGATACCCAGCATATCTTGACGATAAACAGTTAATTCCCGAGGAATGACTTCACGATAAATGGGATTAGCGATTTCTAAGCCGTATGTTCCAATACGAACTAAACCTAAATCGATTAAGTATTGCCGATCCTCGTTGAAATCGCTGCGGATATCGTCTTCACAATGGTTGTCTTCACCGATCAAAATGGATTCAATAATCCTAGCCACCCTGGGCTCTGTCAGTTTATCCGACAATTGATCCAAATGTACATCCCGTCTGTTAATTAAAATCTCAGCGGCATTGTCCACATGAGCTTTGGTGACCTTTTGCGAAGGCGCAACCGCATGCTCATCAAAACACAATTCCCGCCCCAAGGCATTCACTAACCAAGGCTGTCCTTGAGTCAATTCATAAATCTGTTGTAGGGCTGAATCGGTAAATGTCTGACCCGTGGCTTGTGTATGTTGCGAATATAATTGAACAATTTGGGCTAAAGTGAAATCCCTTAGACGAATGGATTTTTCTTTAATATTAAAAGCGGAACCTCCTATCACATAATCTTGTTGGCTATCGGAATAAATTCGGTAATCACGAATGTCGCGTAAACCTATCAAACATAAGGCATGAGGAAATGCCTTGGGACGTAAGCTATAACCACTGCGTAACTGACGTAAGACAGAAATCAATCCATCTCCAATCAAACTGTCCACTTCATCCATCAACACCACTAAGGGTTTAGGTAACTGAAAACTCCAGCGGGATAAAAATTCGTTGATTCCATTTTGCATTGAACGAATTTGAAAACAGTTTTCTTGGGGCTGTAAGCTTTGATCCAAATAAATCCTCGCTTTGGTTTCAAATTCGCTGATGATTAATTCATTCACCCCTTCAATATTATTACGGAGTGGTTGCGCCGCTTCCACATTGACATATAAGGCAATATACTTTCCCTCATGATTCAAGTTGTCCATCAATTGCAACATCAAGGAGGTTTTTCCAGTTTGACGGGGAGCATGTAAAATGAAATAACGCTCTGCATCAATCAATTTTTTGAAATTGCCAAAGTCGGGGGCAATCATATAATGCTTTTCCGGAACACAAGGCGGTATTAAAAAATTTTTTCATAGACGGATACTCTTTGTTAGAGTTAATGCTATCACAAAAATCACACACCAAAACCGCAGTTGACAGCGGGCAATGCTCTCACAGTGACTTTTGCCTCGAAACCATCGATAAGACCTACGTCTATGTGTGGGCACATAGACGTAGGTCTGTGGCTATTGAGCAGGACGTTTAGGCCGAGTGGTACCCGGAGCCTGACCTTTGAAAAGGGCCTGAACTTGACGAGGATTTAGGGCTTTATTATAGATACGAACGTCATCGAGCAATCCCTGCATGTGGCTCGAATCATGCGGTTGAGCACCAATGTTCATGGCATGATTATCCACCACCAGCTCACCGCTGACAACGTCCTTGGTTTCTTTCTTGCCGTCGATATAGAGAATGTATAGGCCATTTTGGTAAGTCATGGCAACATGATACCAGCGCTTTTCTGCCAATTCGGTTATGGAGGAAAGATAATGGGTTTGGCTTGTTGTTCCATCTTGGGTGGTACGCACCGCTGTGCGGATATGGTTGCCTGCCAATTGCACCTTGAACGGATATACATGTATGCCCCGCTGAATCAGGGTTTGATAATGGTGGCTGCTTTTTTCAAAGTTTACCCACAAAGATACTGTGAGCTCTGATGCGATATTTAACCAGTCATCCCCCAGGCTCACATAGTCGTCTTTGCCATCGAAATAAAGAGCTCCGTTAAATTGGCCATTTGCCTCCCAGGTTGGCCCGCCAACCAGGGTGCCGTTGTTTTTTTGGGGGGAGGAGTCTCGCACCACGGTACCGCTGGATTCATCAAATTGCCAATGACCAACCAGGGGGGTGCCTTTGATCCCTTTTTCTGTGGTAAAACTGCTACAAGCATTTAGCATGGCACAAATTGCTATGGCTAAAATGAAATGATGCTTGCCTCGCGCCTTGTGAATATCAGCGGAAAGTTGTTGTTTCATAATTTTATCTTGGATGTCCAAACTAAAGTTTGGACTCCTCTAAACCTCTACGTTTGAATGAACGAGTATGATAATATCATATTTAAGAAAATAGGAGTCCAAGATTTATCTTGGACATCCAAGATAAATCTTGGACTCCTTTCATAAAATTTACATTTAAAGTTGATATTCGCTCATGTTGGATTTGCTTACGTCAGTCCAACCTACGTGCTCCATAAATTCCCACATTGAAATTTATTTAATCGCCTATATACCTACGAATGCGGTTTACGATCCAAGCACTAAAATAACATTCAATGCCCGGAAAACTTGTGAGTGGAAAATGTGGTTTGTCCTATTTAAAAAATAGGCTTGATTTAAAATAATTTTTGTGATATTGAAAAAATTAATGTAACTTTACATTAAAGTGTATGAACGGTAAGCCTCCAAAAGGAAACAAGAAATATGCAAGTTTTTGTTAAAAGCATTTTAGCCAAAAGCTTTATGCTAAAGGGGCTAGACATTTTTGTCGCCGTTTTAGCGATTATTGCTTTGTCTTATGAAATCAGTGAATACTTTCCCTCTGAGTCAGTCATTATATTAGAACTTGAAAGCTTAGAAACCCCCTTGACATACTCGCTCTCCGGTGCAGATTCGGATCAAAATTATTTGTTGGAGTATGTTAAAATCTATCCCTATTTTGATCATCCCATTAAACGGGCAAGGTTTAAATATGATCGCTATGTTAAAGAAGTTGACTTAAAAATCAGTCAAGAAGAACAGCCTCAGGCTTATTTTGTCTCAAAAGAATTTTTGCAAAACGAATTTGGAAAAGAAGCTTTTCAATTTGAGTTTTTAGATGATAAGCGTTTAACATTTAATTTTCAGTTTGACACCGGCGAGCAAAGTAAACCATACTTTGAATGTAAAGTCGGTATCGTTGATAAAAGTGTACCTTGTCAAGTGGTAGATAAAAGCTTTATTTCTTCATGGTATTATACTATGGGATTGCCGGTGTTTGTTCTTGCAGTTGTGATTTTTTGGTTGCTCATTCGTTTTTTATGGAAACAAACAGTGAAGTATGGACATCATACAGGACCAACCGGGTATGGGAATTAAAGTGTATCAATAAAGTTAATCCCCTTGTATTTTAATTGGAGGGTATTTTTGATGATAGAGTGGAATATCGTCACTGGTAGTAAGGGCGGCGTAGGTAAAACAATGCTCACTCTACTCCTTTTGGCGCGTAACCTTGAACTGGGTAAAAGCACTTTGGTTATAGATTTAAATGCGATGAACACTGATTCTTCTGCGATTTTGCTTGAGGGAAGGAGACGTGATCAGAGAATTGTGATAGAGCATGAAACGGCTACGAATTCATCCTTGGTCGAACAAGTGGGTGCCAATCAGATCGTTATTCAAAGAACATTTTCGTCATTAAAGCAAAACCAAGAAAGAGATTGTTATGCTGTTGGCTGGCCTTCCAATCCTTTTGGATTGTATAACCCTAGCTTGTTTGCAGATTTTCTTGCTACTGTCAAAAACAATGCTAATCGCATTCAGGAAGAACTGGACATGCCAACGTTGGAAAGTGTCATCATTGATACAAATTATCATTTTTGTAATATTTTTTCCCATGATGAAACTTATTATAAGGAATACCAAGAAGGCGGTCGTCTGAGTCAGGATAGCATCAAAGTTTGGTTTTTATGGGTTTATAGACAATTAGATAATCTGATTAAAGCCAATGAAGAGGGTGACGCAAGAGCTGTGTTTGCAACGGCTGGGGCGATGGAAGCCTATTTGAGACGTGCTGGTAATCCTACGCCATTTATGCATGTTTTTACGCCTGTCGCGTTGGTTTCTTCTAAACCAGAGAAAGGTGTTGGCGCTGGTGCTGCTTTGATAAAACTCATTAATGCAATAAGAGATGAGCAAGATGATACGATTCAAGGGCTAAAAGAGATCGAAGATTTGCCCAAGGGTAATCCTATCCGTTTTCGGGATTGGGTGGATAGGTTAGAAACGGCACGCCTTTTTTTACAAAGTCAGGGGAATAATGATCCTCATAGTTTGTTTTTGAATATGCTCATTAGTGCGAGCGGAGTTGAAAATGGGGGAAATAATATTGAACGCCCGGAGAATGTGATTCCTTTGTCGGTCTATCATACGGCTTTGCAATATTACACAGATAAAAGCGCTGGTGATCCGGTTTCAGAAATAAAAGGCTTTAGCCTTTATAGAAAATTCAAAGCACTTTTGGATAACATGCAATGAGAATTGTCATTTACAAAGCTAATAAGGAGGCACCATTTAGAACAGCCTATAATCAGCTCGGTAGTACCGATAAAATTATCTTTTCTAATCGTTCTGAAAAGGTAACTGATTTTAATGACAAAGAAAAAGGTGTTGATGATCTTAATCATTTGGTGGTTCCTTGGCTACCTAAACAGAGTATGATAGATAGTCATGAAGAAGACACCATTTTTTATGTTCCTTTTGAAATGAAGGAAAAATTTATGGACATTCTTGAAAATTTGATGGGTGGTTTCAAGAACATGATGGGGAAGGGCAAGACGGATTCTGTACCCACAAGTCAAGAGCTTGGGTTGGGTCAGGGGAGTTCTCTTGCTTCTTTTTATGATGAGATGGAAAAACCAGAGGTTATTACTATAATGGATCACGAGAAATTACAAAATTTTGTTGATGATATCAGCAAAGGAAATAACGGTGTGAGTGGTATAGCTGTTATCAACCGAAATAAGGGTAAGGCGATTGTTCATAGCAGAGAGTCTGGAGCGGATGGGGATTTGGTGGATTTGGCGAAAATGTTGAATTGGTTAGCTCCTATAATTTCCCTCAAGAAAGAGCTTGACGGAGATGTGGCTGCCCCTTTGGTGGAAAGAATGAAATGTTTCCAAAACTGTGTTCTTAACTTTGAAGGCGGTGCTGTTATTATTGACTTTATAGATGATCCGAAAGTAGGATTCCCTGTGTTGATTGCTTACTTAAATTTAGATGCTGAGAAAGTGGGAATGGCAGAAACAACGGCTGAAATGACTACTCAGAAAATCATTCCGTTGCTTCAATAAGAAAACCAGTTTCTAAATCCACCCTCTATTTTATGTATTTTTTGATGGTGGATTTAGATTGGCATTTATTGCAGCCCACCAAATTCATTCCTCGCGGGAGCAGGTTTGCAACCACTCAAGGTTTTTTTTCTAATCCATTTTTTATGATGAATATGCTTTACAAGCGGAGGGGATTGCTTGTGTCAGTATTGACATGATTGAAATAATTAAGTGAAGCTCTACCGAAATTGGGGGCTGGTTTACAACAACCATAAATTTTATTACCCATTATCTTGGATTGGACTGGTGGGCAACCTTTTCTGACGCAAAAACTGTGTCAATTGGTTAGTGAAGCCGATATAGCAACCGGGCAAGAAGCGACTTGGGTTGAGCAGTTAGTGCAAAGCAAAATCGTCCAGGATTGGGAAGCCCAAGATGAACCGATTCATTTGAAACATATCAGTAAACGCATTTTACAAGCGGGTGGACAGGAGACTGGGCGTTTGTTAGGAGTGTATCAACAGATTTTGCTATCGGGAAGCGTCGCTGCTGATAATTCCTACGCGCAACTCGAACTGCGACTTTCTGGTTTGGTGGTACAATTTCAAGGTCAATTATGGGTTTATAATCGAATTTATGCCGAAGTCTTTAATCAGGCTTGGGTAGAACAAGCTTTGAGTGATTTGCGTCCTTATGCAGAAGCCTTAAGGGCTTGGTTAGCGACAGATGACTCTTCACGCTTATTACAAGGGCAAGCTTTGCGGGATGCTCTGACTTGGGCGGAAGGTAAAAGTATAACTGAAGAAGATCATCGTTTTTTATCTGCCAGTCAGGCATTAGAAGAAAGTGAAGCCAGAAAAGCCTTAAAAGCAAAAACACAAAGACAACTGATTGGTATTTTAGGAATTTATTCGATAGTGGCGATAGGACTGGCTGGTTGGGGCTATGTGGCACAAAAACAAGCTTCGGAAAATGCCGAGTTAGCAGAACAGCAAAAAGAATTAGCATTACAAGCGATTAATACATTCACTTATGATTTAGTCGATGAATTAGTTCAACTTCCCCGCACGAGCCACATTATCACGAGTATTTTAGAGTCTAATACCGCATTATTGGATCAGATATATGTTTTAGATCCAGATACGCCAGAAGCTCTTCGAGAAAAAGCTTCTAATCTGAGTCGTATGGGAAATGCTTGGTTGTTGTTAGGTAAGACTGAACTTGCGTTGCAAGCCTATCAGCAGGCATTAAAAGTTAGCCAAAAACTCGCCCAAGACGATCCCACCAATGTTCAGGCACAGCGCGATTTGATGATAAGCTATTACAAATTAGGCGCCATTCATGACAAATTACAAAAATCAGCCCTTGCCCAGTCTTTCTATCAACAAGCCCTCGCCATTGCCGAAGTCTTAGCTAAAAAAGATACCGCCAATGCCCAAGCACAACAAGATTTAAAGGTTTTGCGGAGCTTGGTAGAACAGTGTAATAAAATGCCATAAATTTGTTTATCAGGCGCGTTATAATTTAAACAAAGTGGGATCATTTTTTGGTCTTGTACTTTAAAATGCATGCATTTGGCTGATATAACCTTTCAAAAACTTAGCGTATTCATAAGAAATAAAATCATGCGCCTTGGTGGCTAAATAGCCGGTTTCCATATGTGAATCGCTGAAGAGCGCGAAATTGGGTTCCTGTTGTGAGACACAGTTTTCACCAACAAAATCACCAAAGGTGATTTCTTCAACATAGATACTTTGCCAACGATTGAGCAGAGGAAAGTTGCTCAATTATTCTTACCCGTTTTTCTGAGCTAAGGCTTGACGGTTTCCTTTCTATCAAAGATAGTCATTAGATCAATTGAATTAATAATTGTTCCAATTTGATTGATTTGGAAAAATTCTTTTAAGTCTTGTTCGGCAGAAGGGATTGCCCCTACAAAGGACCGTGTTTTATGTAGGGGCAATCCTTTATGGTTGCCGGTTTATAACTTTTTGAGGCATTAACCTGCGGGGTATTAGTCTCCCCGCAGGTTTTTCTTACTTGCACGGCTATGCAATGTCGCCGTAATAGCATTCAACACTGCCCACTTTTTATGACACCATTGAGGCGCCAGCAAAATATCCGTTGAAGTGGTTTGCCAGGAGATCCAGATCTTCAAACTTTAATTCCAGCCTTTCCGACCTATGACGCTGCCGTGCTGGAATTTGATTTCGTACCTGTTAGTGATGTAATTACGTTCAAATATGTATTCGCGTCAGAAGAGTATAATGAGTATGGCAACAGCGATTTTAATGATGTTTTTGGATTCTTTGTCAATGGGGTTAACGTTGCCCTGCTGCCAGATGGTGTAACGCTAGTATCCATTAACACTGTGAATGGAGGTAATCCTTTTGGTGTCAATCCACAAAATCCCAGCTTTTTTATTGACAACGATTGTAATGATGGACCCTGCTCAGTAAATATCGAGGCAGACGGACTAACAGTAGTCTTAACAGCTGTAGCCCAAGTTAATGCTGGCCAAGTAAATCACGCCAAGTTGGCTATTTCAGACGCAGGTGACCATGTTCTTGACTCATGGGTATTAATTAAAGTGGGCAGCTTTCAGGTAGATGATGTCCCACCTAGTTGCGAAATAGCACCCGTAGATACCAATGAGGACGGCGAAACGTTCATAGAAATAACTGTTAGTGATAACGAAAGTGGTCTGTTTGAAATTCTTGTTACCCAGAATCAAAATGCCGAAGTAACCGGACATATTGCAGGCACTGACTTTATGGTAGGCACCACTGATCCTGTAATAGTCACTGCTACAAAGATTCTTGAAAGTGAGATTTCTGTTGTTGAACTTGAGGTTAGTGATTTCGCAGGAAACGTAACCGTCTGCGATCCAGTGATAACCATGGAAATCAGGGAGACTGGCAAGCCAGTTACCCACGCCTTTACTGACATTCCTGAAGCGGAGAGTAACATAACTGTTAAAAACGGTGAGCCGGGTCTTAAGAATCTTGAGATTATCGTCAACGGTGATCAGTACGATGTCGCAGGCTTACAGGCAATGCCATTAAGTTAAGCCACCAAATAAGACCTGCCAGGTATCCAAAACATGGCAGGTCGTTGTAAATTAAAGGAAAAATTAACCTGACAGGTTTTTGACACCTGTCAGGTTTGTCTTAACTTAATGGCATTGAGGCTTACAGGACAATGAGGAAAGATTCCTAGACGTTTCAGGTTCTATGGTAGCAGG
>JBDLJY010000139.1:0-16095 GCA_039714115.1 Pseudomonadota bacterium
TTCCTTTGATCGTAGTTGAAAAAATGCAGCCATTGGCTTAATGGCACTTCCGCTTCTAAATCTGTTGGGTAATTCAAAGAGAAACAAAGCCATTTGATCGGTTAGACGCAGCTTTGGGTGCAATGCCATTAAGTTAAGACAAACCTGACAGGTGTAAAAAACCTGTCAGGTTAATTTTTACCTTAACTTACAACGACCTGCCATGTTTTGGAAACCTGGCAGGTCTTCTTTTGGGGGGGTTATCATACTGGCATTGAGCTTTGGGTGATGGCGTTCTCGCCATTCAAAACAATGTTATCTATTAATAATAGATGAGAGAAAATAGCACTCAAGCACTTAATCATTAATAAATGATGAGGCTAAATTAAGCTAATTCTCAAATAGCTATTAAAGACTCTCCGACTTCTTTAGTCATCTATATATATCTACTCTTAACTTCTATACCAAAATCTTTCATTGAAAATTGCCCCGGATTTGGATTGAACTCAATGTGCAATTGTGCGGCTTAAACTTAGAAAAATGTAGGGGCATACCCTATCGGGTTTGCCCTCGTGAGCAATTGCACATTGAGTCAGTTTCACGGACGAATCTCTCTTCACTGTTTGCTCTCAAAACACAGGGCTTAAACAATATAAGAAGACTACTAGCTAAACGCTTGAGCGTTTTGAGGGCTATTCTTAAATCAATACCATTAAGTTAAGGGCAATCCCGTAAGGGGATTGCCCCTACAGGAACCGTGATTTTTCGTAGGGGCGGGCAACCATAAAGGATTGCCCCACCTCGGGTCGGTTGCCCTTAACTTAATGGCATTGACCCTACGCTTGCTTTACATCGGTGCGTGGGACGCACCCTACGCTCCAATGCCATTAAGTTAAGACAAACCTGACAGGTGTCAAAAACCTGTCAGGTTAATTTTCCCTTTAATTTACAACGACCTGCCATGTTTTGGATACATGGCAGGTCTGATTTGGGGGGGTTATCATACTGGCATTGACCCTACGCTCGCTATATCGCGCAATAATTTTGACTCCACAAAAAATATAGCCAATACTTATTAATGTAAGTTAAGTATTTGTTTTTTTTTTATAACAAAAATAAATAAGGGTTTTTCCTTGACAGTTAAAAAAAGATAGTCAATACTTAATATAACTTAGGTCGAGTATTAAATCCGCCCTGAGAGTAATAGGGTTGTCCTAAAATCAGGTTTATTTTAATTTAACTATATGTTAGTTATATAAATTCTTTTTTTACGGACAAGTATGGTTGATACGCTACATGTAACATAGAAAAGGAAGTTTTATTATGTCTAATAAATTCATTTCATTTGCTACGGCTTTAAGCCTGTTAACGAGTACAACGTTTACTTATGGAGAAGTCGTACCCCCTAGCATTGAGGCAGAACTAGAACCGGGGGACTCTGTCGTATTGGATAAGATGGTAACCACACCGGCGATTACACCAAAGCTTGATCTTTTACTTGTGGTAGATTTGTCAGGAAGTTATTATGACGATTTGCCAAATATTAAAGCTTTGGCTCCGGAACTTTTTGATGAGATTCGAGCCGCGGTTCCTGATTCGCAATTTGGACTTGCTACTTTTGTTGATTTTCCCTTCGGTTCCTGGGGCGGTGGTACTGACTATGCTTACCGGCTTGATAGCGATATGACGGCTGATCGGACAACTTGGCTGAGCGCTGTTGATGCTATGAGTACCAGGAGTGGTGGAGATTTTCCTGAAAGCCAGTACGAGGCTCTCTATCAGGCCGCCACTGGTTACGGTCGGGAGATGCCTACCACGACTAATGACGATTATAGTGATCAGGGTGAGATTCCGCCTGGTCAAAATGCTACCTTCCGTGATGACGCGACGCGCATCATAGCTATTACTACTGATGCTAGTTTTCACGAAGGAGGTGATAGTGGTGGTGTGTCTTTTTCTTACCCAGGTGCTACTGGGGCTGAAACGATTGCTGCGTTACAGGCTGCTGGTATCAAAGTGATTGCCATCAAGGCTGGCGGTGCGAGCACTCAAATGGATGAGTTAGCGGATGAAACAGGGGGCTCGGTTGTGACTACAAGTAATAATAGTGCAGAAATAGCAAATGCTATCTTGGAGGGACTCGAACATATTACATTCACTGTCTCGGCACAACCCAGTGCGGCGTGTGCTCCTCTTGAATTCACTTATGAGCCTGAATTTTATACTGATGTACCGAATGGTACGACAGTGATATTTGAAGAAACGATTACGGTTCCGTTGGATATTACTCAATCTGATCTTGATGATGATTACAAAATAGCTTGTGAGGTTGATTTCCTCGCTGACGATACAGTTATCGGAGTTCAAGAGGTTTCTATCGTTGTGCCACTCAATGGTCCGCCTGTCGCTATGTGTCAGAATTTGCTTCTGGATGCGGATGATACTTGTAGCGGGATTGGTGATGTGAATGCTGGTTCTTACGATCCTGACGGTGATGAGATTACGCTTGATTACTCTGATCCAGGGCCATATCCCGTAGGTACTACTTTGGTAACATTGACGGTAACTGATGAATTCGGTGAAAAGGATAGTTGCGATGCGACTGTCACTGTGAGTGATGTTACTCCGCCTACGATTACAATGCCATACATGGCAACGACAATATGGCCACCTAATCATAAGTACAAGAGTTTTGGACTCGCTGACTGTGGTGCCCAAGTTTTAGATAGTTGTGGTGGCGAAATTGATATATCTTCAGTGGGTATTATCACATCAATCTATAGCGATGAACTTGAAAATGCTGGAAATAATGGCGATGGCAATACCGTGGATGACATTGTGATCACGAGTTTGACCAGTTTCGATGTTCGAGCTGAACGCTCTGGTAATGAAAATGGTCGTGTGTACGGAATTCTTTTTGAAGTAAACGATGGAAGCGGAAATGTTAGCGAAGCTGAATGCCGCATTGGAGTTCCGTTTTCTCAAAATGGAGACGCGCCAATTGATGATGGGCCTGTGTATGTGGTATATCCTTAATTAAACATATAGTTTATGTAGGCTGGATACGCTTAATTCAGCCTACATGAGCATAGGGACAACTAAGTGCGCCATGAGGGATTAGGGGGGCAACCACAAGGGATTGCCCCTACGAGGTTGCCCCTTTTTTCTTAGTTTAAAGCGTGCGAAACGGAGTAACGGAGCTGAGCGGAGATCAATAACTCAAATGCTCTCCGCGGCGCACCGTAACTGAGTCGATGCTAAATATCTTAATCCGTTACTGTCAAAACGCTCAAGCTCCGTTTTTATTGACTTGCGTCATTTTGCCCTCGAAATATAACCAATCTGCGGTGCAAGCCAAATGTCATGTCGGGTAGATTTTGCTCCGTGTAATAGCTCCGTTCAAATAGCCTCAAAAGACATGTAGGGTGGGTAAGTGGGCGGTACAATATTTGACTTGCGTGATGCTCTATCCGCCCGCTTGCCCACCTGGTTTAGCAAGCTTAATCAGCAATGGTGGGCAAGCTACGCACTCAAATTTTAACGACACAAGCCAATAAAAATGGAGCCCCTCGCATTTTGAAGGCTATTTTAAAATTGAGGGCAAAATGACACAAGCCAATAAAAATGGGGCTCCTCGCAGACTGATTTGTAAGATAAAACATTTACAACAACCATTTCCATATAGGAACGACTGTAATGTTATTATCAAGGGCGGCTTCATCATCCCATGTCACGATAGTACCTGAGCTAATAGATAATTCATCCATGACAGTTTGCAAACCGCGAAGTTCTCGCTTGAACGTTTTTTCATCTGACAACGCCCAACATACCTGAATCAATTTGATCTCATCATAAATTTTGTGCGTCTCATAACCCCCTTTTGTGTTGACATATTTGAAGATCACAATGCTTGCGGCATCGTTTACCCCCTAGTGAATTTTAGAATGTGGGCATAGAATGGTGTAGTCTGGGGTTTTTCCCGATATTTTTGCCATACTGGCTCCGACTAGGCGTTGTTTGAGTTTGCCGTCGGGTAGCGTCCATCGGGGCTGATGGCGGTTGCGAGGCTAGTGAATTCGATGGTTTCGGGAAATCCGCGTAGCTCCTTAAGCTCCATACAACGAAAATCGCCTACACCTCTGCTCTTAGCTTAAAGCTGATGAGGTTCCAGCACAGATTCTTTAATAGGAACGGAGTAATGTGTGAGTACAACTAATGTTCAACAACGAATATGAATGCCGGTTTTATTCGTTTGTATATCCTTAACTTAATGGCATTACCCCTCACGCTCAACCCCCATTTTTATTGACTTGCGTCATTTTACCCTTGATTTTCAAATAGCCTCTAAAACGCTCAAAGCCCCGTTGCACCCGATGAACAAATTAGAGCTTATATAGAACATATTCATGCAGGTTTTACCGAGGTGGTCAACATTAGTTGTACTCCGTGCCAAATAGCCCTCAAAACACTCAATCACGCAATCCCTTGTGGTTGCCCGTGAAGGATTAGGTGTGCTCGGCAGCCCCTTTTTTCTTAGTTATCGACGTGCTCAACGTAGTAACGCAGCTCCGCTGCGATCAATAACTCAAATGATCGCAGCGGAGCGGAGTTACTTCGAGACTCCAAAACCCCTATCTTCGTCTCAATGCCATTAAGTTAAGCCCAAATTATTGATTTTATGGTGATTGTATTGTAAATATTGTGCCGGACAAGGTTGCAAACCCAATGCCATTAAGTTAAGACAAACCTGACAGGTGTCAAAAACCTGTCAGGTTAATCGGAGTTTACAACGCAATGCCATTAAGTTAAGGGCAAACCCGATAGGGTATGCCCCTACGAAAAATCACGGTTTGTAGGGGCAATCCTTTATGGTTGCCCTCTTAACTTAATGGCATTGAGTTTACAACGTCATGGGTTTTGGATACTTGTCAGCCTGATTATGGAGGGTTTATCATACTGGCATTGGGTTGCAAACCCCGTCCGGCATAGACTTGTGTCGTTTTGCCCTCGAAAAATCGCCTAATCATTAATAAGAAATGAGACCAAATTAAGCCAATTCTCAAATAATACCGGAGTGATTAATGGATAATTCACTGTTTTGCCATTAGAGATAAAGAGCCTATTAATGTCCATCAAGACTAAAAAAAAGTGCGAGAGTGGCGAGGCTATTTGCCACAAGATGATGTGATGATACCCGAATTGACCGTTTATCAGTCTTTAAATTATTGTTTAAGACTCCAATTTATTGGATTAGCCGCCACGATACGAGAGCATATCATTCGACAAACTTGTCGCCACTTAGGTTTTGATGACGAGCCGCGCCTGAATAAATTTTTAAATACCGTCATAGGCTTTATTACGCCTCGTCAATAGCACTCTAAAAAGATGCCTTAAGTGCTGTCACCATCCAACGATGGGCTTTTGACAACCGACATTTATGCCAAAGGCGGCATTAACTAGCGGCGAACTTATCCAAGCAAAAAATACCTCACTGGTGAGATCATTTTTTAAGCCGCGAAAATCGGGCTCATTGTGGCCACCCTTATTATATTTACTGGGTGCCAGCATAATATTTTTTATTGGCGGCTATATAGCCTTGCGCTGGCGTTTTACTTAGGAGAAAAATATGCGTTATCTAATATTGCTAGCCAGTCTCAGCTTAGGGACGGCTTATGCCTTCTCTCTTGAAATCGTTGACAAGCTTGATATCAAAGCGATAAAAAGCATCAATCTCAAGCAAACCAATGACGACTTTCGAGCCAATGTTGTTGTACAATTTAGCACCTCTGCCAAGGCAGCCCTCAAATTCAGAAAGGCAGACTTTATCATCACCTTTCAAGACGACAAAGGCACCCAAGTTTATTTAGGCACCACCCAATCTGAAGAGCTCTTTTTTCCCGCCAGTTCCGATGGCAGCGAAAAGCTTAAAGAAGAAATGTTGGATGTTTACGTGGGTAAAAATGATCTCGATACCATCAGTCGTTTGATAAGTTTGTTTAACCTCATCGGTAATCCTGACTCCGAATTTACAATGATATTGTCAGGGACGACTGAAGTGGGTACCAAAGCCAGACGGGGTTGGATCTATCAAGGGCGTATTGAAATAGAGGATTTTAGTTTTCATCCCACAATTCAACGAGAGGTGCTGTTTAAATGATAACTGATAACTGATAACTTGTATTTTTCTCAAAAATTCCTTAAAATTCCCCCCCTTTAACAGGCACTCAAGCGGCTTGAATAAGAAATCACCAATTGACGGAGAATAATTTTATGTACGCTGTGATTCAAACAGGCGGCAAACAATACAAGGTAGCCCAAGGCGATATCCATAGAATTGAGAAAATCCCCGCTGAAGTTGGAGCGAGCGTGGACTTTAACAATGTACTGCTGGTAGCATCTGGAGATAATCTCAAAATTGGGGGTCCGCTGGTAGACGGTGGCAAAGTCACTGCAACGGTGGAAACACAAGGGCGCGACAAAAAAGTCAAAATCATCAAATTCAAACGCCGTAAACACCATCGTAAACAAATGGGGCATCGCCAATATTATACCGATGTAAAAATCACCGGTATTATGGCAGATGGCATCGAGCCACCACCTGAGCCAGTCAAGGCAACGCCGCCAGACAGCGAGGCTGAAACCGATGTGAAAATCACCGGTATTATGGCAGATGGCATCGAGCCACCTCCTGAGCCTGTCAAGGCAACGCCGCCAGACAGCGAGGCTGAAACCGTCGCTGAAAACAAAAAGACAGAAACAAAGGCTGACAACACCGAGGTAACACAACATGGCACATAAAAAAGCAGGCGGTAGTAGCCGCAACGGGCGCGACTCAGAATCAAAACGCCTTGGCATCAAACGCTATGGCGGTCAAAAAGTATTGGCGGGCAATATTTTAGTACGTCAACGAGGGACAAAATTTCATCCGGGCTTAAATGTGGGCAGAGGCAATGATGATACCTTATATGCTAAAGCCGAGGGAGTGGTCAAGTTTGAAATAAAAGGCCCTAAAAACCGTCAATTTATTAGCGTTATTGCGCCCCCAGCGCAGGTGCCAATGCCATTAAGTTAAGCTTAAATTGTACTAAGCTAATTTATTGAGCATTCGAGGCAAAAACTTTTGCCTCGAATATTGTACAAATATCCAACCAAAAGGAGGTATAATAAAAAATTTAAAGCTTTAAACAGTTGCTTTTATTGGTGTTAATTTTAATTGCGGACAAGTATAATAGCCAATAAATCAATTTCATGGCCATGTGCTTGTGGTTTTTTCACCACTTTTCAAGGTAAATAAAAAATGTCACGAACGAAAATTACTATTGTAGGACTCATACTAAGTAGTCTTAGTATTGTTGTCAGTGCTGCTGTTACAGAGACCGAATGGAAATTTGGAAAGCAGTGTTTAGAAGCTGCCGGATTGCCACCTCATAAGTTGTTGTGCATGGCGGTTGATAAGAGTAAGCGGAAAGCCATCATGAGAGCTGGCTTCATGATTGGTACTAAAACGAGGCAAACTTGGTGTAGCCTTGTTGACAAACTTGGACTTCGAGCATCGGCGGATGAGGCTCTGTATAAGGAAGGCATGTCAGATACTGAGAATTATGAGCGTGCTTTTCAGCGTGCGGGCGAAGTTGTGCATTGCCTGACAGAGAAAGTTTTCACGGATTACAACCAATGGGGGACATTAGCGACACACATGTATTTCTGTGGAGAACTGAACAGTCATGGAGATTGTATTGCAGCCGTGAAGCTCGCTAAGGAACTTCGGGGAAAGGAGCCAGAATGTAGTAAAGAAACTGGTAGTCTGTGGCAGTGGACACAGGGAGCAGATTTCATGAGATTGTCGCTTGATTCGATTTATAAGAAACACTGTGTTGTAAAAGCCACAAAAATGCAGTCTTATTGTGAATCTCTAATCAAAGACAAAACTCAATGCCAGTCTTTGTACGGCACCAAATAGCCAACGTCTGAAAATTGCTCAGGCACACACGAATAGGATAGTTACATGAAAAAGCTTTTGATTAGCGGAATCATAGCATTTTTGTCTATGCAATTAGTCCAGGCGGAAACGATTTGCGATGCTAGGACAGCCTTAGCTGATGCCCGTTTCAACCTGATGATGATGGTAATGTCAACGGACAAAGCAGAACAAGATGCTTTAAAAGTGGAAATTGATAAAGCAAGCGCAGATTTGGAAGGAGCGATTGCAGCTATGCTTAAAGATAAGAACAAGACTGATGATAGTCAAGTGGCTATCTTACAGGAAACCTGGACTGCGTTTAAAAACACTCGCGAGACTGAAATTGTACCCGCCATTTATGCTGGTGATAATATGAAAGCCATTGGTATAGCCACCGGTATCCAAGCAGGACGTATGATGACAATGGATGGTATAATTCAGGCTCTTAACGGAGATAATTGTAATTAAACTAAACCTGACAGGTTTTAAAAACCTGTCAGGTTTGTTTGGAGGCCATAATGACTCAAAACATAAGGATTTACTTTGCTATTGCCTTTTTTATCATTTTTACGCTTACAGCGTGTGAAAAAAATGAAGCAGAAGGACAGCTTGCTGTTGATGCTTTTCTGGCGGAAATGAGTCCTGAATTAGTCAGAAAGATTGATCAGATTAAAGAAGAAATTTCTATCACTGAGGAAAAAATTCAGAAATTATCTGAACTGAAACTTAAACATCCAAATTACGCCGGCAGAATAGAAACTTCACGTAGGCAGTGGAAAGTGTTGCAAGAGAAATTGAAACTGAGTTTAAAGGAAATCAGAGAAGTAGTGGAAAACACATACATCACGTATGAGTTGAATAAAATTCAAGGTGGTAATCAATTCAACAAAATATCCGAACAATTGCTCTCTTCTGCTGATTCAGTATTGGCTTCTGCTGGTTTGACAAAAAATGCAATTGAACAAGCGTTAAATGAAGTTGAAAATCAACCTTTGCCATCCTTAGATAATACTCAGGAGGAAGTTTCTGTCGTTAAAAAGACGGTTGAGGCTATAGAAGAACCACCTACTGAATTCAAACCTCAAAATACCAGAAAAAATCAGCCATTTCTTTGTGATATAGCAGATGCCCATTTGAATTTAATGATGATGGTCATTTCAACGGATAAAGCCGAGCAAGATGCTTTAAAGATAGAGATTGACAAAGCAAGTACAGAATTTGAAAAAGCACTTGCAACTCTGCATGAGATTGATAATGATCAATTCACTGCTTTACAGGAAATTTGGACTGTCTATAAAAATACCCGTGAAACTGAAATTATTCCAGCAATTCGGGCAGGTGATAACGATAAAGCCTTAAAAATTGCAAACGGTATCCAAGCAGAACGTATGAAGATTATGAAAGATCTAATTCAGACGATTAACGGAGATAATTGCGACATTGGTGAACAATAAACTAAAGTAGGAGAAGTCTATGCGAATATTCATTATCTTTGTCATATTCCTAGTTTCGGCTTGTAACGAAAATGATTCTGAACAAGCAGCCCCACCATATTTTATGGTCTCCGAAGTACAGGAAGAAAACTCATTGACTGAAGTACAAGGACAAACCTCTGCTGGCTTAAAGGGTACTGATAACAATGCCAACGGCATACGTGATGATATTGATCAACTCATTGAGCAAAAATTCTCATACACTCCAGAAATCAAGCGAGCCGCAGAGCAAGAAGCTCGTGCCTTACAGCAATTTCTGGAAGTCAAAACTAAGGAAGAAGCTTTAAAAGCAGCAGAACAAATTGCACGAGCAACAAGCTGTACTTTTAAAATACTGTCCGATCCCATTCGAGATTATGAAAAAAGACAAGCACTGTCTAAAGAATTAGAAGTTTGGACAACGAACACAAAAGAACGCCTATTCAAATATTTAGAATCCAGCAAACTAATTAGTGGCGCCTATTTTATGCAGCCAATTGAACCCGTCTGTGATTGAGGGAGACTTTCGATGAGAATCATAATATTACTTCTGATTAGCTCTTTTGCATACGCTCAACAAAACGATTGTGAACCAGACAAATTTCGAGTCGTATTCAGCAACGGGGAATTGACAACACCTAAACAAGCTTTTACAGCCCTGAACGAATTAGCCCTCAATTTAGGCAATAGTCATGCTGAACAAAGAATGACATACAACCTTGCTTACAACTACTCAGCCGATGCCTTTAAGAAACTTTTGCAAACATCAGATCAGCGTCAGTGGTATGTTAATTTAGCGCGACAAGTGTATCACTGGAAATATCAAGTCAATACACCAGACTTGAATGAACATGTTGAAAAATATCGGGAAGCCATTTTACATGGACAGAAAGTACTAGTCGTTTCTCATTCGCAAGGGAATTTTTATAGCAACCTAGCTCAACAAATGCTTTCCAATCAGAAGCCAGCAATTACTATGAAAAGCTTCGGACTATTTGGCGTAGCAACTCCAACCAATCATGTTAAGGGAACTTATCTGACTAATCACCTTGATATAATCACATCAATACCAGGATCATTGCCAGCAAATTGGACTCTGCGTCGAACTGATAGCGGTAAAATTGTTGAACAGATTGGCTCTATCCCAGCCCATAGTTTTACAGATACCTATTTATCCCCCTATTATGATATTCGTCCCGAAGTCATTAATGGAATAAAACAACAACTAAGCCAGTTAAAAGAGCCACCACAAGTGGTTAAAAGTGGCTCAGTTACAGTGACGCTGACTTGGAATCTTGAAAATAAAAATGATGTTGATTTGCATATTTTTGAACCCGATCAAACTCATGTGTATTATAGCAGTAAAACGGGAAACAGTGGGTATTTAGATGTTGATAACACAAATGGATTTGGCCCGGAACATTATTATACCGATTGTCAAAAATTACAGATTGGGGAATATTTGGTGGGAATAAAGTATTACAGTGACAGCTCAACACCCGCAAGAGAAGTGACAGCAACGGTGACTATTTCAATCCCCGGATCAACAAGAACTTTTATAACCAAGCTAGATAATGACAACCAAGTTGATTTAAATATTATAAAATTAGCCAAAGTCGTTATTGAGCGAATCAGCCAAGGTGGAAGACTTAAATTTAATATTATTCCGATGGTTACACCTAGTCAATAGTTTAGCTTTATAACCGTTATTTTGTGAAACCGTAAATTTCTTAGCGTTATCGCGCTGCCCCAATGCCATTAAGTTAAGGCATCCCCCAAGAACTGATTTAACGGCAGCACGATATGGTATTGGTCCAGCACAAGGAGCAAAAGCTTATGCCTCAAAGACTACATGACTTAAAGGGCTATCACATGCAGGCCCGTGATGGAAAAATTGGCAAGCTGGAACAGATCTATTTTGACGATCAGGCTTGGACAGTCCGCTACCTGGTAGTGCATACCGGCAATTGGCTGCTTGGGCGTGAAGTACTGATCGTTCCGCAACAGGTGCTCAGTATAAACGAAGACGAAAAAACGCTTGTCGTTGAACTCACTCGTAAACAAGTGGAACACAGCCCTCCCGTAGAGACGGCCAAACCAGTGTCCCGCTACTACGAGGAAGAATACCATCGCTATTACGGGTGGGAGCCCTATTGGTTGGGAGATCCCCTGTTAGGGGCTCAGATACTGCATTCGATTGCCAGCGAAACCCTGGAAATCAAAGAGCCCCCAGATATCCATCTACGCAGCAGCCAGACGGTAACCGGCTACCACATCCATGCTAAGGACGGGGAGATCGGTCATGTGGAGGATTTTATTCTCGACGAGCAAGCGTGGAAGGTGCGCTATCTGGAGGTTGACACGCGCAACTGGTGGCCCGGCAAGAAGGTGCTGGTGATGCCTAGCTGGATCAAAAGCGTGGATTGGGCGGAAAGCGAAGTGTCGGTGAATCTGACGTGCGAGGCGATCCAGGGCGCACCAGAATATGATCCTTCACAAACCATCACCAAGGATTATGAACTTCGGCTCTTTGAATACTATAGCCAGTTCTTAAACGCAATGCCATTAAGTTAAGCTATTTCCACAATAAATGTCGGGTGGATTAACTCTCATTTATTTTTCACCCGATTTTGGTTCTGTCTCTATAAATCCGATTTCTTTAACTCGATGATCAAGTATTTTGATCTTGACATTAAAAAAAAACCGGAGAACAAAGGATATTAAAGAGCAATATTGTGATATTTTTTAATCAGTTGTACTCCGGTTTTTTTTATTTGGATTCATAATCTAAGGCTGATTCTGGGCTTATATTGATTTTCATAACGAAACGGGGATTGAACTTATGGATATTAAAGAAATTACTGAGAACATGACTCGAACGATGGAAAAAAATGACGCAACAAGAAAAATTTGACCTGCTCCTATCCGCAAAGATCATCGATAAAGATGGTTATTATCACCCTGATTTCTTTTCTGAATCAACGGTTAAAGCAGATCGAGAGGCGAAAACAGCATTTAGGAAGCAATAATTATGATGTATCGCAACCAACTGGTTTACGGCTTCCATGGTATTGATAAAGACATTGGTTTACGGATTCTAAATCAAAAAGAAGAGTTTAAACGACGGTATTTTAGAGACATTACAATATGTGCTGCCGTATGCTAAAGATTTACAAGCAGTTGTGACTGAAGAATTAGAACGCGCTGTGTATCTACAATTGACTGAAAGAGAATGTAAAATAGCAGGTTGGTTATTATCTACGGGTACTTTGCGAATTGTGGCACTACTCGCGTTGTTACGACATCCCAAACCGCCCCCATTGATTGTGATTGAAGAAATAGAAAATGGTTTAGATTTGCGTACTATTTATTTGATAGTAGAAGAAATACGCAAGGTGGTGGAATCTGGCAAAAGTCAGATTATTGTGACAACTCATTCACCTTATTTTTTGGATTTACTGCGGCTAGAACATATTGTGTTAGTAGAGCGTGATAAAACTGGCCAACCGATATTCACACGACCCGCTGATCAAAATGAATTGGAAAACTGGGCCGAACGTTTTACACAGAACTCTACACGATGGGCAGACTAAGAAGGAAACGTTAAATAGCTGGAGCAGCCGGCGGTAAATTGCGCCTTGGAATTGGTGACACACATAGATTGTCCGAAATGCGGATTACTAGTGCTAACTGATATCATTTAATTACATCTAGGAAAAAGAATGTATAAAGAAAAACTTCCTAAAAATTGTCCGCCTAAAAGTGCCGTTGAAAACGATATTGTGATACTTTATAGAATATTTCAGGGAAATAAATTGGATGCAAGTGAATTTATTCCTTACAACAGACTTTATCCAGACAACAAACGGTTTCAGCAAATGTGTGACGCTTTTGCTATTTCGTTTTATACTGACTATGATTGTGCGTTGAGTAAGTATAAAGAAATCTTAGGCAAAGGCAAAAAAATGGGTAACTTCATAGCCAAACTCAAAATTAAACAAAAATCTGGTAAACTAAAAATCAACTGTCGTACTGGTCACTGTAATTTTGGGTTTTATGAGCGTTTTGACATTTATAATGACGTAGAGTGCCTTGAGATAACCAAATTATGAACAAGAACACGATTGATAGATATCAAATACAAGTTAATCCTTTTAAAGAAATAGAGGTAAAAGAAGTCTTAGACTTTGCTGATATCCCCTTGTTATATGTTGAGATAGATTCGACTGGAAAACTCTATCTCAATTATTTAGATCAATTTATTAATGACAACTTGGAGCAACGGTTTGTTATCCAGATCAGTGAAAAACGGCTGAAATACCTCAAAAAAGGCAAGATGTCTGTTGGTGAAACTTTTTGTCATCCTGAAACCCCGTTTATTTTTTTAACACACGTCAATCAATTAGATGGGTGTATAAAAGAAATATACTTATTGCCTAACGAAGTTTTTCAAACTTTAAACACTGTTCGCACAGATTATTTCTTATCCATAGAAGAAGAAAGTGCTTCTTTTCCTGAGTTCAATGTCGTTAAAGCCGATAAACTGTTGTTTGATGTAGAGAAATTCATTGAAGAACAAAAACTTTTTTTTGAAGCGGCTGAGCTGTTGGTTGCACAGGAGATGGTTCATATTATAAAAGGAATGTTACAAAAGCAAACATGCAGACAATAATCCTTTTAACTCGCGCAAGTCGATAGTCCCTACAAACTAATGCAGGTGAGCTTAACCTTTTGTGCCGGACGGGATCCCAGGTAAAAGTTTTCGCGGTAGCGAAAACTTTTGCTGGACAGGCAATTCCCAAATCCTTATCCAAAACAAAAACTACACGGATTATTTATAAGAAAGGATACAGCTTAAAAAAACTTAATAATCAATTGATTTTGACTTATCCTTTTTTATCCGTGTAGTTTTACTTACATCGCTATAATTTTCCTCTGTATCACCAAACTTCCCTTTGATTCAGCTTGCGCGAGAATGCCTCACTAGGGTGGACAGACAGTAAACGTACCGAAAATCTCATTTTCACCCGTCGTAGCCGTGTTGCCGCTAAAGGAATTGTTGCCGCAGTCATTGATCACGGCACTACACTCGCTGCCTCCTTCCTCAGCCGTGCAGATAAAAATGGCACCACCTCGGCCTTCGCCGTTGTAAACTCCGGAACCGTTGCAGGCGGAATTATTGTTAAAGACGACGTTATTGAGCGTCACGGTGCCCTTTTTGGCGAACAGTGCCCCGCCGCCATGGCCGCCGATTGGACGTCTGCTCGCCCAAAATCAATTTTGGACTCCTATCATACGCTTGCTGGTGATATGTTTATCCGGAAAACGAAACCAGCCGTTTCAATTTTTCAATCCACTCATTGAAATGAGGATTTTCTTCACATAGTTTTTCAAAACCAATCTCCAAGGCAATAAGAGAACCTGCCGTCTTTTTTTCGTATTCCGGCAAAATGGTTTTAATGCGCCTAGAAGGGGCAGTGTCTGACGTATCATGGAAGTGAAAAACGCGATACCGGGTAATTTATTCTCGTATGTCCTCATCCGTTTCTTTATTCCGCCAGTTATCAAAAAAAATGCTTTCTTCCCCAACTTTCCTTTGAACCGTCTGAGCCGAGTTGATGTTTTCTTCAATTATCATGGTATTAACCGGCGCGTATGAGAGACTGAAACCATAGCAACTTATACCTTGCTCAGTTTCAAGGCGGAACTGTGCTGTCATTTGTTTGCTGGTTTTGATGCCATAATGCAGTAAAGCGTTAGCCCCCCCGTTTCGCCCAATATAAAACTGTAATCTATTGTTTGTTATTGATATTAATAATTTTAACAGTTCGATGAAATTGGATTTACCAGCACCGTTTGCGCCTATCAAGACATTAATCTTATTGAATGTTAACTTCATTTTTTTGATGGATTTGAAGCCGGATAATTCTATTTCTTTTAACATTGGTTTTTAACCTTTAAAGTTTTTACCCACACCCAGCATGGTAATTTGTCAACGAGCTGCGGGGAATTGCCTCCCCCAAGAAACGAAGTAACGGAGCGGAGATCACTGATTTTTTTTGTTTATCATACTGGCATTGACTCAAATAACTGAGCTAATAATCCTTCCCAGTAGTTAAGGTTAAATGAAATGTTGGCAAGGAGTTCAAGATTTATCTTGGACGTCCAAACTAAAGTTTGGACTCTTTGCCAACAAATCCTTATTATTCCTCAACAATCAACTGCCACACATCGCTATAATTTTCCTCGGTTTCCCCAAACTTCCCTTTAATCCGCCAATACACGGTTTTGCCTTTCAACAGTTGAGCAATACTCGCCCACGATTCTGCCGGCACCGAAAATTCCATCAACGGACTCCAAGGGAGACTTCCTATTCCCGAACCCGGATAGGCATATTGGAAACTGAATCCCTCATAACCCGTCGCTTTCCACTTAAACACCGGCGGCACGCTGCTAGGGCCGAACACGGCACCATCAGCCGGACTTTTAAGGCTGATAACGGGCGCTGTCCCTTCAGGGTAATGGAATGTGCTATTATCAAACTGATCAATATCCTCTAAGCGATATTCAAAATCTTGGCCCGCGCTATCAACAAAAGAATAGCTAGAATTGTCACCTTGCCCGAGAATAAGTGAGTCATTGACTTTCTCCCAAAAGCCGCCCCGCACTCGCCGCCAGACGTTG
>JBDLJY010000140.1:0-16060 GCA_039714115.1 Pseudomonadota bacterium
TGGCGCTTTTACCGAAGCTCTGATCGAAGGATTAAGTGGACAAGCCGATTACACCAAAAATGGTGCGATTACGATTGATGAACTAGATTTATATTTATCCGAGCGCGTCAAAGCCCTCACCGATGGCAGCCAAACGCCTACTACAACTAAGCCCGAAACGGTGCAGGATTTTCCGATTGCTTTGAAGCGGTAAGGCATGTAGGGGCAATCCCTTGTGGTTGCCCTTGGTATATCTAAATTTAATTGCTAGATTCACTGGAGAAAAACTATGTACCAAGAACGGTTACAAAAGTTTGAAAATGTGGAGAACTTAGGTGGTAAAGCGTGGCAACATAGCGTCAATCTCGACTTGATTGAACAAACCGCAATCAAAGATTGTTCTCTGCACTGTTTTCATTACCAACAAATGTTGGAGATGTTATTTAAACATTTATTGCAAACCAAAAGTCAATATGGCTCATATTCACATCGTCATAACTTAGCGAAATTATTAGAAGAATTAATCGCCTATACCCCTTTTAGAACCGATAAATCTTCGGTGCCGCGTGGACTTAGCACTCTTGTGCTTTTACACTTTGCTCTGTATACTTTGCTTTGCGAAAAAAAATCCGTTGACTCCCCAAATCCGTTGTACTAAATCGAGTACAACAAATCTAGTACAACGGATTTGGGGATTAAACGGATTGATCAGAGCCAATTCAAGTCAATCCGTTGACTCCCCGAATCCGTTGTACTAAATTGCCATAATATCATGCTACAACTTATCCATAAGGAACTGACCTACACAGTTCGAGGCGTACTGTTTGATGTCTATAACAAGCTTGGTCCCAAACTGCCTGAAAAATTTTATCAAAAAGCCATTTACCACGCCCTAACAAAACAAGGTATCACTTGCTCGCAGGAAAAACAATTTGAAGTCATCTACCGAAACCAATCTGCTGGCAAGTATTATATTGATCACTGGATTGAAAATGGCAAACTCATCCTTGAACTCAAAGTGGCCCCTAAAATTCTGCCTATTCATAAAGCCCAAACCATTTCCTATCTCAAACTAACCAATGCCGACTTAGCTATTATTGCTAATTTTGGAACAACATCCCTACAAGACCAACGTTTACCCAACTTTATACGAGGGCAAGCACTTAAAGAAGTTGACTTTCAATGGAAACCGCCACCACTGGCAAAAAACCTTTTATACTCGGAACTCACCAACACTATCCTTGAAGCCTTGCACCGAGTTCATTTTACATTAGGATCAGCCTTTATTCACCGCGTCTATCGGCAAGCCTCGATGATCGAATTACAATATCAAGATATAGGTTATGAGTATCTCAAAAAACTTCCAATTTACTATAATAATCATTATCTTGATGTCCAAGATACTCAAATGATTAAGGTTGAGAATAAAGTGTTGTTGAGCGTTTTTGCTGCAGCCGCAATTAATAAATTGATGGTAAAAGTGATGAAAGCACGGATGAGGCATTTGGGGATGAAAGTTGGATTGTTGGCAAATTTTCATGGGGAACAATTGGAGGTGGAGAGGATATAGAAAATGGACTGGCTCTTAGTACAATGTTAATATTAGTACAACGTTAATATTAGTACAACGGATTTGGGGAATAAACGGATTGATTAGAGGCTATTCAAGTCAATCCGTTGACTCCCCATACGAAGTAACGAAGTAAATCCGTTGTACTAATATATACCCCTACACAGGAGTCCAAGATTTCTCTTGGACAAGGAGCCAAACCATGCTAGAAACCGCAATAACGATCTACGAAGGCATCACAAAAGCCCATGAAATCTACAAAACCCTAAGTACGCTAATAATAGGAGACAAAAAAGAAGAATACCTAAAACAAATAGCCGGCGATATGAAAGACATGAAAATCCATATCGAGCGCCTATCGGATCAAATATTATATGCAGTCAACCTAGACAGCGTACAAGCCGCTGCCCCCAAAGAGCAACACTATCTCAACGAACTACGAGAAATCCGCCAACTGATAGAGCCACTGCAACAGGCACTCAAACAACCCATACTCTCATCGGCGATGATTGAGGCACCGCCCCAGCTCGAATCTGGCTCAATCAGACAAAGGCTGGAAAATATATCTCCCTTAAAATATGCGACAATTATGCTGGATGCCCCCGACTGGGCACCAGTCGTCTTTAAAGAAAACGGCGAATACTGGCTAGGCTGGCAACAAGAAGAAGAATTACCACGCCAATTGGGTTGCACATACCAAAAGCAGTGGCAACGCAATCATCAGATTTTGACCAACAGCCCCCATCCGCTGGACTTAGACACCTTATTAAACCAAAATGCGCCACCATCCAGCGAACTTTTTAAATTTGAAATAGTCACAGTCAACGCCAAGGGAAAAATCACCCAGCGCGACAATAAACAAGCCCGTTACCAAACAGAAGATTTAGGCAAGGGAGTTTTGTTAGAAATGGTATCTATAGCGGGCGGAACATTTACGATGGGCTCAACTGAATATAAGAGCGAAAAACCGCCCCATTCTGTCACAGTTCAACCATTTTATATGGGCAAATATCCAGTCACGCAGGCACAATGGGAAGCCGTGATGGGGAATAATCCGTCCAATTTTAAAGGGACAAATCGTCCAGTAGAGCGAGTCTCATGGGATGAGGCAAATGAATTTTGCCAACGCCTGTCCAAACAAACGGGAAAAAGCTATGGCTTGCCGAGTGAAGCGCAATGGGAGTATACCTGTCGTGCGGGGCAATGCCATTAAGTTAAGATCCATAATCAGGCTGACATGTATCCAAAAACCATGACGTTGTAAACTAAAGGGCGTCGAAAAATTCACCTGACATGTTTTTGACACCTGTCAGGTTTGTCTTAACTTAATGGCATTGGTCGTGCGGGGACGACTACGCCCTTTTATTTTGGTGAGACGATTACTACTGAGTTAGCTAACTATAATGGTAAATATACTTATGGCTCTGGACCAAAGGGCGAATATCGTGAACAGACAACTGAAGTAGGAAAATTTCCCCCAAATAGTTTTGGACTATATGATATGCACGGCAACGTGTGGGAGTGGTGTGCGGATCCATGGCACACCAATTATGATGATGCCCCCACAGATGGCAGTATTTGGACAAAGGGGGGAGAGGACCCTAAACGGCTGTTGCGTGGCGGCTCGTGGGACTACAACCCGGACGACTGCCGTTGCGCCGATCGTAACAACGACACCTCAGACATCCGGTACAGCAGCTTCGGATTTCGTCTAGTTGTGTAGTGTGCCGTGTGGACTTAGCACTCTGCACTCTTGCGCTTTTACACTTTGCTCTGTATAATTTTGGTTGACTCCCCGATACGAAGTAAACGAAGTAACTTCGCTGTGCGGAGTAATCCGTTGTACTAAATAGTGCAGGAAAACAGAAATATCCATACCACTTTCTTTAACGACAGCCAATATTAAACATGGAAATAGAAAAAACTACCCTAAAAAAAGGCGTTCACATTAATTTCAATGTGAAACCACCAACAGAAATGGATTTGAATCGTATCAATCAGCATCAAATTCAATATGCTTTTAATGCCTTTTTTAACGCTTACTTTCAGCAACATCCAGAAGTATTGGAATCTATTTTTACGAATTCTGATCATCATCAGCCAACAGAAGTTCAGATACCAAAAATTAGTAAACAACAGAGGGAAGCTATTTTGGCTTCTATTAAAGAAACCCCTGATTATGATGATGTTGATTCAGAAAAATGGATTCAGGAAGTTCAATCTTCCAGAAAAAATGTTATCGAAGGTCAGAATTTGAGTGGAGAAGAATGAATAATAGTGTAGAGAATGCAGCAGATGGATATTTACTTGATACAAACAATTGTATCTATTATTCCAATGCTTTAAAAAAGAAAGAGCATCGAAGGTCTCCTAAAGAAAAACGTATAACATTATTGGTTTTATTCAATACAATACAGCTCTTTACATGAGTGAAGCGACTTTGGGGGAATTGATATATGGGGCTGAAAGATCACAACACAAAGAGTATAATTTAGAACAACTCGAAAAATTTAAGCAAGCTATTCCCCCTCTTTTAGTGGATCAAGAAGTTTGGACAATTTTTGGAAAATTGAAAGCGGAATTAAAAAGAATAGGAAGAACAATAGCCGACATGGATACCCTCATTGCTGCTACTGCAAAAAGGTATAATCTTATTTTGGCGACTCACGATTCAAATTTAAACAACTTAGACTACCTCAAGAAAAACACCGTTAAGAGAGAGGATTGGTTGCAAAAATAAAGAGTGTCGAAGTACATTCCCAAGTACCCAAAAAGGAGTCCAAGATTTATCTTGGACAAGGAGCTTCAGCCGGAGCAGGTTTGCAACCTGCTCCGTAACGTTTTATATTTAAAATCTCATAAAATTCATTGTTCAGTACTTATATAGTCATCCAGATAAGTTTTAGCCCAAACCTCAGAGGTTGGGCGTCCCGCCACTTCGTATCCAAAACCTCAGAGGTTTAAAACTAGGACAAAACTTTTCTGGACAAGTATATTGCACGGCAACGTGTGGGAGTGGTGTGCGGACTCATGGCACACCAATTATGATGATGCCCCTACAGATGGCAGTATTTTATTTGGACAAAGGGGGGAGAGGACCCATATCGGCTGTTGCGTGGCGGCTCGTGGGACCTCAGCCCTCCGGCTCAACAACCTCGGGTTTCGTCTAGTCGTGTTCGGTGCCGCGTGGACTTAGCCCTCTGCCCTCTTGCGCTTTTACACTTTGCTCTGTATACTTTGCGAAAAAAAATCCGTTGACTCCCCGAAACGAAGTAACGGAGCGAAGCGGAGTAATCCGTTGTACTAATTCACAATTATCGCGCAAAATAGTACAACAAATATAGTACAACGGATTTACTACGCTTCGCTCCGTTACTTCGTATGGGGAGTAAACGGATTTAAATGACAGAAAAAAAATGACTTCAAATTTTAGATTAGAAAAAAAAATGCCCTGACTGGAGGATATTATGATTACGGCTGAGTTTAGTCTTGAAAATTCCCAAATTCAATGCTTAGAACAATGCCAATCGTTTGGGTTCAAAGATAAAAGTGAGTTGGTTCGTACCGCCATTAATAGCTTGTACGAGCAATTAAAACAACAGCAAAGTTTACGAGAATCGGCTCAACTCTATGCCGAGATTTATGAGACTGATGAAGAAACGAGGGCTTTAACGGAAGCTTGATCATGCCTTAAAAGTGGTTTTTGAACTGTTGTAATCAATTTGCACAACGTTATTGTTCTTGCATCTAGTGCAGGAGAGCGGATACGAAGTCAGTGTTTACCAAATATCCTTACCACTTTCTTTAACTACAGGGATTTTTTTTTAGCAGGGATAAGTCAAAACCGATACGAGCCCCTAATTGAAGGGGTAAATCAAAACCTTAACTACAGGAATTTTTTTTTAAAACATGAAGTTTTGTATCGGGAAATCCGCTACGCTCCATTCCCGATACAACGAAAATCTCCGATAAATCATGGATCAGTATTATGGACAACAAAATCTACTTAAACATAGCCGATCTCATGTCAGGACTAATGATAGTATTTTTATTCATTGCCATTATTTTTATGTTAGACATTCAGCAATCCAAAAATGAAATCAAAAAAATCAAATCGAACGTCAAAAAAATGCAATGACGGAAATTGTCGTCCTGACAGAACAGAGCCGTATTAAATTGCATCAAGAATTGCACAAAGAATTCAAACCAGACTTAAAGCGCTGGAATGCTGAAATTTTAAAAGATAATACCGTGCGCTTTAAAGCACCGAATGTATTGTTCATAAACGGAAAAAGTCAATTACGCCCGAAATTTAAAAACATTTTAACCAAATTTTTTCCACGATATATCAAAATATTGCAACCCTATCGCGCCGATATTGAAGCGATCCGAATTGAAGGACATACCTCAAGTAATTGGTTAGACGCAAAAGATGTCAAAACCCGCTACCTCAAAAATGTTCAACTATCACAACAACGCGCATTATCAACTTTGAAATATTGCTACTCATTACCCACAGTAAAAGCACAACGAAATTGGCTACAACAAACACTCAGAGCCAATGGATTATCCTTTGCCAAATTGATTTTGACACCGAAAGGCAAAGAAGACGTAGAAAAATCTCGGCGTGTCGAATTTAAAGTCGTCACCAAAGCAGAAGAAAAACTACTTCAAATTTTAGAACGCTCACAAATAGTCAGTATCAAACCATGACACAAAATTACACACTTATTTTAATACTTAGCTTTACAGCCATAATGTTATGGTTAGCGGTGAAAGATCAGAAAAGTTTTCTCCGTGGACAACCTATTAATTACAAAACGATTATTGTCAGTATCGGGATGTTAGGCACATTTTTAGGCATTCTCTTAGGGCTACTAGCATTTGATAGCGAACATATCAGAAACAGCGTGCCACAACTATTAGAAGGGCTCAAACTGGCATTTATCACCTCCATTATAGGAATGGGATTATCACTATTATTATCGCTACTACAAGCGAAACCAGATGAAAAGTCCAAACCTGATCCTATAGCGGCTCTACTATCCAAAATCAAACAGCAATTAGAAAGTTTAGATAAACGCTCAGAGACACTAAATGAAACAGTAGCGGCGATTTTAGAGAAAAATAGCGAACCGTCCAAAACAGAACCCATCAAACCGCAATTAGAGAGCTTAGATAAACGCTCAGAAACGCTGAATGAAACAGTAGCGGCGATTTTATAAAATTTAAAAGAGTTGAAAAACGATATTTACCAAGGGCGTTCTCGTTTTATCAAATTAGATACTAATGGGCAAACCCTGCCAGATGAAGCAACACAATGGGCAGCTATTATCGACAATGAGACAGGAATAACTTGGGAAAACAAAACCAATGATGGTGGAGTACAAGATGGTCAACATAACTATAGTCGGGATGAAAGCGACAAAAATAACATAACGGCTTATATCCAAGCGATAAACAAAAAGCAACTCGCAGGATATAAAAACTGGCGTTTACCCACCCTAGAAGAAATGGAAAGCCTCATCAAACTCAACAAACGCTACTTTCCCAATATCCAAAACGACTGGTACTGTTCATCAACAAAGAGTCCTGATGACGACGAATTTTATTTATTACTGGGATTTAAAACCGAACATCGGGGCTACAATCGCGGTTATGGGCATATATTGTTGGCTCGAAAGGAAGAATAGAGATAAGTAGATCAACAAAAATATTTTAACATTTATAGAAATCCTATTTTTTGAAAAAATAGGATTTCTTTGCCTTCATGATGGTCTGAAAATTTGATAAACACTGACGCAGTGAAGCCCTCCTGCACTAGGCACTTCTCAATCCGTTTACTCCCCTAATCCGTTGTACTATTACTCACAAACAATCTAAACCACAACGGAATTATATTTTATAAATATGTGTTAACATGATCAATTCTTTTCAATTAGCCTTATGATCAATATGCCATCTAAAGACAAACATTCTTTTCCGCCTTCTCTTGAAAGAGAAATAATCTACAAAGTAGAAGGCTGTTTACTCAAACTAAATGAGCAAAGCAAAAGGGAATTTAATGACACATTACAAGAACAACGAGGAGAAGTCGTTAGCGCATTCGGAGATTCGTTAGAATTACAAAAATACCAAGGCGAAAATATCACTCTGGATGAGGTGCAATCTTTTATAGCTTTGGAGATGTAAACTTAAAAAAACTTGAACATCGAGTAATACATACACTATTTTCTTTAATCCTCAAAAAATGACAAATGCAGAAAGATATCATCCCGATGTTCTGACTCCAGAGCAAAATGCACATTCAAGAAAACCAGAAGTAGTGGCGAAATATAGAGCTAATGCAGAAGAATTGAATAATTTGATGCGTGAAGCTCACGAAAGGCATTTGTTAAAAATGCAAGAAAAGAGTAGTTCATCACCAGAAGTAATTTAAATCTTTCCCTATTTTCATCTTCCAGCACACTCATAAAATTATCTTTATACTGGCCACAAATTTTTTTTGTCTGTCATCCCGACGATAGTGGCCACAAATTTTTTTTGTCTGTCATCCCGACGATAGGAGGGATCTTACCATCGGTCGAAATGACAAAAGTACTGTATCGGACATCATGTTTATCAACGTCTCACAAACAATCTAAACATCAACGGAATGATATAAAGAGTCAACAGAGTAGAAAAACCCAATCCCCAGACGATAGCGGTGGCTACTGGTCCCCAGATTAGAGATTCTCCAGCCAAACCCGTTGCCAGAGAAAACAGGCTTGCCATGGTGGTTAGGGAAGTAATCAGTATGGGAATCACTCGACGGCGAGCGGCATAGATAGTCGCATGATTAATACTCATACCCGCTTTAAGGCGATCCCTAGCAGCAGCCATCAGGACTATGGCTGCATTGACGGCAATACCTGTCAGTGCCACTACGCCGTAAAGGGTGAACAGGCTCAGTGGATTCTGGCTAACAATCAAACCGATGGCTACCCCAACAAATGCCAAGGGCACTACAGTCAGCAATATCATTAAAGGCTGAAAATAGCTGCGAAATTGAGCACCCAATATCATATACATGACACCAATTCCCATCATAAATAAAACGACCATAGCATCCAAGCTTTCTTGAATATCATCAAGTTCACCGGAGAAATCCAGATTTATATCAGGATAGATAGCCTGGAGCTTTTCTTGCCATTGTTGCTGAATCATTTTGTTGGCATCCATAGTATTCATTTTAGTTTTATCCAGTTCCGCTTCTACCTGAATAGTACGGCGTAAATTGTAGTGGCGGATTTCTGAACGGGCTCGGTTGATTTGGCTATGGAAAAGTTCTCGCAGCGGTATCGCTTGACCATTTGGCAAGAAAAACAGATTATCCAGAAATTCATCTATCTGCTGATATTCGCGTTTAGCCACTCTAACTCTCAATTCAACTTTTTCTCCCCTATCTCTGACTTCGGCTACGATTTCACCATCGCCAAGAATTGATAGGGTGCGTAACAGTTCTTCGGGGGAGATATTGAGTTCCCGGATACGTTGATGATTAAGACGCAGGCTAAGCTGCATACGTCCTTGAGTATCCGTATCAGTTATGTCACTGACACCTGGTATCGTTGCCAGCAGGGCTTCTAAATCGTCAGTAGCAGCCCGCAGGGTTGAAAAATCATTTCCGCGTACTTTAAGGCTTATTGGTCTGCCGGCTGGCGGGCCATCTTTAAGCAGCAGAACGCTGATATTATCCGCGCCAGGTACAGCTTCAATATCAGAGCGCATGGCTGCAATGATGTCTTCAGCACGCCGACGTTGGCTGCGATCTGAATTAAGGCTGACAACCACCTGCCCCCAGTGTTCACCAAACATAATTTCTGTTTCCGTAAAAGCCTGTCCAGCATAACTGGCAAGATTACGCATTTCACCCGTTTTTATATGGGTTAAAATTCTTTGTTCTACCTGCGTGGTAATTTCTAAAGTTTCCTCCATACTGGCATCAGGAGACATTTCTACTGTGACATAAAAAATTGGAAAGCTGTCCATAGCAAAAAAGTTAATTTTGATCCATTTTGCTTGGAAAGCGTAACCGACTCCTGATACGAGAATAATAATTAATATTACTGCTAGGTAGGGGTGGCGTAGCATTTTTAACAGGGATTTGCTGTAGAGGTGCTGTAATTTACTGGTGAAAGCAATACGCAGTTTTTGTGTTTTAGAGCCGCTGGTAAATTTAATATTGGCAGCAATCACATGGGCTGGCAGCATCCAATAGGCTTCAATCAGGCTGATAGCCAAGGCGGTGACTACGACTACTGGGACTACCAGCATGAATTTACCTACAATGCCCGGCATCAGCATCAAAGGTAAAAAGGAAGCCATAGTGGTTAAGACGGCTGTCGTTACTGGCCAAAATACTTCTCTGAGAGAAGCAAGCGCGGCATTAAGCGCATCCATGCCCCGCACAATGCGGTAGTACATGGATTCTACAACGACGACAGCATCATCAACTAGCATTCCCAAGCTTATGACTACACCTAAAAGTACACTGTTATTCAGGGTAAAACCCAAATTTTGAATAAACCAGAAAGTGCCAGCGAGAATAAAGGGAATCCCTATACAAGTCAGCATAGCCATACGCCAGCCCATAAATAGCCATGTGATGACTAAAACCATAGCCAAACCTATCAACGCATTCGTTTGCATGATTCCAATGGCTTGGCGAGTAGAACCGGTTTGATCGTCTAGCAAGTCAAGTTGTAGCCCCGTATTTTGTAATAATGAATTACGTTGTTTGATGAATTGGTTAAGTCTTTCTACTAAAGTAATGGTATTGGCAGACGTTTTTTTTGTGACTGAAAAAATCACGCTAGGTTTTTGTTTGAATTTAACCAGAGTTTCCGGCTTTTCCCAACTGCGCTGTACTTTGGCAAGCTGATCGAGTTGCAGTTGAGGTGTCATGACAATAAATTGCCCCAGTTTCTCAGCTTCCGTTTCAGTACCAACCAAGCGTAACAACCATTGTTGTTTGCCTATATCAAGACTGCCTGCGGCTATGTCATTAAATAAAACCCTGACGCTATCGGCTACTTGAGTAGGATTTAAGCCGTAGTTTTGTAAGGATTCTAATAATAATTCAATTTGTAATTGGGGTTTATGCAGTCCGATAGTATCAACCCCATGCACGCCTTTTATCTGTTCCAAATCTTTTTTGATGAGATAAGCTTGGCGGCGTAAAGTTTCATCGTCACCATTGCCATTGAGAACCAGCATGGCTGTTGGAAATGCATTAGCAGTGGTGATTTCCAGTATTAAGGGATTATCAACTTCGGTTGGTAATTCTTGCTCGGCTTTATTTTGTATTTCACGGCGCAAGTCGTTTAAGCGTTTATCATATTGGCGTTCAGGAATATCTTCAAAACGTACTAATAGAGTAGAAACACTTTCTCGGCTGGAACTGGAAATAAATTTAATATCTTCAACCCTGTCTGCCGCTTCTTCAAGAGGATTGGTTACTTTGTCCTCTACATCCTCAGCACTGGCGCCGGGTAATATGGTAATTATCTGTATCCAGTTAAAATTAATTTCTGGATCCTTTTCTCTGGGCAAATTCAGATAGGCGGATATGCCCATTACCAATACCAGTACAAAAGCCAGATTGGCAAGTACATGGTTAGATAGCAAAGTTGTCAGTATTTTGTTCATTTAAAACACCCTCGGTTTTTAACCAAATCTCCAGGCTGTAGCTCTCTGAAACCTGTGGTAATGATCAGCGTATCCGGCGGCAGATCAATTGTTGCAGAGCGCCCTGGCAAGGCTTGGGGTAATTGATGAAATTGGGCTTGTTTATCTACCAGCAACATCAGACCATAATGATCACCCCGTTTTAGCAAATAGCGAA
Organism: Pseudomonadota bacterium; assembly: GCA_039714115.1. Taxonomy (GTDB): domain Bacteria; phylum Pseudomonadota; class Gammaproteobacteria; order Beggiatoales; family Beggiatoaceae; genus Thiomargarita. The sequence goes on from JBDLJY010000140.1 coordinate 11,436, forward strand.
AAGGTAATTTTTGAGTCGCTGCTCGCCAACGTAATTGCCCCTGACTGCCCGGCAAGGGAATTTTATCAGTCGGTTTGAGTATTAAAGGGCGCAAATTTTTATCGGGATCCAGCATGGGCAACAGGCTTTGCTGCTTAACTGGGAAAATTTCCTGATTAATATGGAGTTCAAATTCAGTTACTTGCTCTAATCTGATAAGCTGTTGGGCATCAAGAAAGGCTTGAATTTCTACTTTATCATGATTTAATAAACTGGCAACGGGTTGTCCTGGATTAACCCAATCTCCCAGGCTGACATTTCTTTGTACAATGACACCATCAAATGGCGCGGTTATTTTGGTTTTACTGAGCGTGAGTTGTATTTGTTGTTTTTGAAAATGCTGGGAATTTAACTCAGCGCTCAAACTAGCCACTTCGGTTTTATGCTGGCGCAATATATCTTCAGATATATTGGCGCTCTGATATAATTTATTTCTTTGCTGTAGCTGATAAACCGCCAGTTTATGACGCGCTTGAATGCCTTGAATAGTGGCATCTAGTTGTTTAAGCTGCAACTGCCACTCCCTGTCGTCCAAGCTGAATAATATGTCTCCCTTAGCGACTTTATCGCCAACATTAATGGCAACCTTAACGATTTTAGCTGATATTTCAGCCGCAAGCTTGGCTTGTTGCAGTGGCTTAACTTGAGCCTGAGCTTGTGAGCTTGCCACTGTTAGCAGCGAATCCAAACGGCAAGCTGAGGTGTTTTCTGCATAACTGAAGTTGGGAACAATTAGCAGTAAAATAATTGGTGCTAAAGACTGGTAATTTATAAGTTTCATAATACATTTAACGGTAGTTAAGGGTGATTGATCACGCGCCGATACGTTATGATACCTTATAACGGATAAAACCAAAACACAGTACAGGGATTGACGGAATAAGGGGATTAGTCTGTGAGCTATGAGCCAATCCCTTTATTCTGTAAATCCCTGTACTAGGTTGTCTGTTTATTTCGATTACAAAACCATAACTACAAGGATTGCTTATAACAAAGGATAAAACCAACATAACATACTATGATCTTATCCTTTATTATAAATAATCCCTGTAGTTATGGCTTTAAATTGCTGTAATATCAGTTTGATATCCAAGCCATAAGCGGTCAAATACTCCGGTCCGCCAAAACCATTAATGTCCCCATATTGGGTTTGCATGAACTTGGATATCATGTAGGCATAAATCCGTTGCTCGAAAATGCGGTTATGGATTTTACAACGTTTCTGCTCTGATGGTATCAAGATACCATATAAATGAGCCAAGTTAATCATCGGATCAGTAACAGTGAGCGTATTTATATCATGTACTCCCGCCAAAATGATTGATTGGAATGTTTCATCACCATCGTCTCGATACAGATATTATATATAAGAATCTGTGCTGGAAATCAGGGGTAAAATTTTCTGCGTTTTGAGAGCTATTTAAAAACGGAGGGTAAAATGGCGCAAGTCAATAAATACGGGGCTTCTATCGTTCCCACGCTCTGCGTCAATGCCATTAAGTTAAGCCCCCAAAAGAAAACCTGCCAGGTTTCCAAAACCCATGACGTTGTAAGTTAAGGTAAAAATTAACCTGACAGGTTTTTGACACCTGTCAGGTTTGTCTTAACTTAATGGCATTAACCGCTGAACTGTGTCAAGCCAAAGAACAGGCTGAAACGGCTAATCAAGCTAAAAGCAAGGTGAGTCCAACGGTGGAAACCGTCACGTCCAAACTGATCCCTCCTCCGTCTGCTGATTTGGAGGTTTTATATGAGCTGACGATGTTTGGTAATTTGGAACGTGTCCAAGAGAAGGTGCGACAACGCTCCCTTCGCTCATAAGTTATGTGAACATGCTAAACGGTTTGAGGATGAGCCGATTTTGGCATTGCTTCCGATAGGGTATGCCCCTACAGAGGACCGCATTTTATGTAGGGGCAATCCTTTATGGTTGCCCTTAACTTAATGGCATTGGGTATAAGCTTGAATTTGGGATATGCTTATTGATGTGATGAGCGTCGCGGTGCTGAGTACAACTCAGTGCGGCGACGAATTTCAAGGCTTGGGAGTTTAGTGTGTCAACTGATGGCTGGTTTAAGGTTTTTTGAGCTTAGCCAAATATTTTTCTCTCTAGGCGGAGTGTAGAAATCCGATTTTTTAAAAAAATCGGATTTCTAGTCATCCTCGCACGGAGCAATCCTTTGTGGTTGCTCCGTCCGAAATTCGGTCAATCTCTATAACGCTCTAACCACTTTTCTAATAACGGCATTCGCAATTTCCAGCTTTCGCCGTCGGGGATGATATAGCCATAATCTTCGAGTTTTAACAGGCTCGCTTTATCAGTAACGGTTTGTTTGGCTAAAATTTGTTCGATTGTGGCGTGGCATTGGTGCTGAGCACAAAATTCAGTCCAGAAAGATTCTAATGCGTAGGTGTTCAGTTGGACAATTTCTTCGCTGATGACTTGCTCTAAATCAGCTATTGTCATGTCTTTGCGGCGCTCCGTGTTGGCGATGGTTACTAGGTGGCTGCATAGCATTTGTAATAGGGCTGGATGCCCTTGAGTGATTGTCCACATACGTTCTATCACTGTGTCTGGGTAATTTAAGTCAACTGGTTCAGTAATCAAACGCTCCGCATCTTTACGGCGCAGATAATCTACTTGCAATGGCATGGCGTGAATAAAGCATCGATCCCAATCGGGCGCCTTTAAGTCGGCAAATTGGGTTGCTCCTACAAATAGAAATACCACTTGATTTTGCTGTTGGGAGAAACTCCGCATGGCTTCTAACAGCATTTTGCCTTGTCTTGGATCAGTTTGAAAGATGCGTTCATGCAGGGCTTCGTATTCGTCAAAAGCTAAAATGATTTTTTCTTCATGTTGGTGGCTGAGGTTTTCTAAGTAGCGCTGCATTTTTCCCCATGCTTCTAGCCAATTGTCGCTGGCTTGCCAGTCGATTTCGCTTGGTTTCCAAATCTTGTCTAAGCGTTGCCGTAAGTCTTTTAACCAGTCAAGCAGATTATTGATATGTTCGCAATCCTGATAAACTACTTTAAAACGGCTACCTAACAGTCGAGGTAAGAATTTTAGAAGGCTGCTTTTGCCAACCCGACGTTGTCCGTAACAGAGAAACATTGGCATCGTGCAGGCAGTAAGGATTTGTTGCTTCAATTCTGTTTTTATATCTTCTCTACCCAAGAAAATCTTTTGATCATTTTCGGGATCCAATGTATCGCCAAAACGGTAGATGTTATGAGCAATGGGTTCTTTGCTCCGTAGCTCTTCAGTCAGTTTGGCTAGTTCTTCTTTGGCTGCGGCTTGCCATTTATCAATTGCTGGGAGGTAGTAGTGATGCCAGCGATAAGCTTGAGATATTGTTAATTTTCTAAACTCGTCAAGTTGTGTGCAGAAGATTTCAAATTGCGCTTTTTTGAGGCTGATTTGCTCTTCCTTTTCGTAAGCGGCAAGTTGTTCTCTGAGTTGATCAATCTGATTTAGCCACGATTCGGAGGGTGTCAAGCCTGGCGTTTTTTGAGTTATAGGCGGTGGTAGCAGGTATTGTTTTTGTAAAGGATGGTGTTGCCAGTTGCCAGCAGTCGCGGCGTGGGCTATGTGCATAGCCAGTTGTTTTTGTAAGGGGCGGTATTCTAGGAGAAATTGGCTAAATTTCAAACCCGCTTTTGGATCATTTTGCGCTTGGGTAGTTAGTTGACGAGTTATGCCCCAAATCGGTAGCCAAATTACTCCATCGCTAATATATGGGTTGTTGGTTAGGCTAATACTAACCAGCGATTTTAGGATATGCCAAGGATAAAACCAAAGGCGAAAATAAGTGAGATAAAAAAAGAGCGGGAGTGCTAAACCGAATGTTAAACCTCGTGCTAAACCGGCTGCTAAACCGATTGCTAAACCGATTGCTAAAGTTCTTGCTAAACTGACTTCTAAACCGACTATTAAACCGAATGCTAAACCGAGTGCTAAACTGAAGGCTAAACCGACTGCTAAACCAACTGTTAAACCTTCTGCTAAACCGACTGCTAAACCGATTGCCAAACTGAATGCTAAACCGATTGCTAAACCTTCTGCTAAATCGAGTGCTAAACCGACTGCTAAACCGATTGCTAAACCGACTGCTAAACCGATTGTTAAACCGATTGCTAAATATTTAAAGATTTTATAATTCTCAAAGCTGGCAAAAAAGTAAGCTTTTTCCCACCATGTTGAATAGGTTTGCCATTGTTGGACAAAAACTTCATTGCTACCTATATTATTGCATGAAGCATCGGGCGGAAAAATTAACAGTAAATCAAAAGCCGCAATGATAGACAGAGCAATAGCATAAAGCACCAACGTCAATGGAATAATGACGATAAAGAAGTTGACTATAACAGCTTTCAAAACCATTATAGCGGTTTGGGTTTTATTCAAGCTGTTGTCATACCGCTTAAATAAAACCGGCTCAAAAATAAGCCATTGCAAAAGTTGCAGGCTGTTTTTGGGGGTTGTAGGTGGCATAATTAGTCCTTACGTTTTTTGACTTCACTGATTTTCTCTATCAAAACAATTGGCCAATCTAAAAAGATTGTCCTTAAAATATCGTATACCA
>JBDLJY010000141.1:0-16027 GCA_039714115.1 Pseudomonadota bacterium
CCCGGGCCCATTTACCACGCAGCCTATCACCGCCACATCCATCGGTTCCAAAATATCTTCAAGCCTGCCTTCCAATTCATTGACCGTTTTTATCACATCAAAATTTTGTCGTGAACAAGAAGGGCAAGCAATCAAATTGATGCCCTTTTGACGGATATGGAGGCTTTTTAATATATCAAAGCCGACTTTTATTTCTTCAACCGGATCAGCCGCCAGCGAGACTCGGATAGTATCGCCAATGCCTTCCGCTAATAGCATTCCTAAACCAATGGCAGATTTGACCGCCCCAGCGCGAAAACCGCCCGCTTCCGTGATGCCTAAATGTAGCGGTTGATCAATCTGCGTGGCAAGCTTTTTATACGCAGCGACAGTCATAAACACCTCTGAGGCTTTAAGGCTGACTTTGAAATCAGGAAAATTGAGTTTATCCAAAATATCAATATGGCGTAAAGCTGATTCAACCAATGCATCGCTGGTAGGCTCTCCGTATTTTTTTTGTAAGTCTTTTTCCAAAGAGCCTGCATTGACACCGATGCGAATAGGAATGCCTTTATCTTTGGCACAGTCTACCACCGCCCGCACCCGATCTGTCTGCCCAATATTGCCCGGATTAATGCGTAAACAGTCAACACCTAACTCTGCCACTCTCAGGGCAATACGATAATCAAAATGAATATCCGCAACTAAGGGCATATTAACCGCTTTTTTTATATGCCCAAAGGCTTCAGCCGCATCAATGCTGGGAACTGAAACCCGCACAATATCTGCCCCAGCATTTTGCAAGGCTTGGATTTGGGCTACGGTGTCCGGTACGTTGCGGGTATCCGTGTTAGTCATGCTTTGCACCGATATTGGTGCGTCTCCGCCCACTGCAACTTTGCCAACGTTAATTTGTCGAGAAAGGCGGCGAGTGATTTTAAATTCAGATTGCATCAGGCGTTCCTTAACTTACTTAAAATTGTTAGTTTTGCTGTTCATCGCTGCCGATAACAAATACTTTTGTTCCGTCCAGCCGTGTCTTGGGGTAGCTTGTCATTTTATTGATTTCTCCTTGGTATTCAATCTCTACGAGTCGCACCGTTCGCAGATAAAACGGCGGTTTCCCCTCTAAATCTAATACCTTGCCGGCTTTAGCAATGCCGTAAAACAGTTTTTTGCCAGAACTGTCGGTGATTTTCATCCACGCATCCTCTTTAGCATGCACATGCAGAGTTTGTTTGGTGGGTGTGACTACCGTCGGCTCTTCAGGCGCCGGCGTTGTTTGGTCGGCAGCTTCAGCGACAGGTTCCTCCGTCATCACAGGGGCGGTAACAACTGGCTCACTTGGGGTTATGGGTTCTTCAACTTGTTGTTGTTCTTCGACTGTTTGTATTGTTGGCTGGATGTCACTTGGAGGATGTACCAACGATAAATCGTTGGGATCTTGTTGGGGATTTTCAACCATCGGCTGATCGGCATTCTCAGAGTTTGTGTTTGGATAAAATATCCATAAGGCGAACAAGGCCATCAAAATCACGATAACCACAATTCCAATCTTGGGCCATAAATCGTGCAGGCTGGTAACAGTTTCTTCGTTTTTCTCCGTTGGGGGGGGAGTGGAAGCCTGCACTTGTCCCAGGTTCATTCTGTTAAAATCTTCCAAAATAGATTCTTGCGGAATATCCAGCAATTTAGCATAATTACGCATGTAGCCACGGACAAAAAGGGGCGGTGGCAATTCATCATAATTATTCGCTTCAAGCTTTTCAACCATCTGAACATCTATGAAAAGCATTTCGGCTACCTGTTGAACTGACATGTTTTTCAGTTCACGCTCTTTACGTAAGCGAGCACCAATAGACATTACAGCGCCCACCGAGTAGTTGCTCTTTTTGGTGTCGTTGAGTAAGTTACGAATGCTCGTGTCGGTGTGAGTGCCAGAGTCGCCAAAGATTGAAGACGAGCTATAGTTATCACTGGGAGTATCTTTGTCATCACGGCCAAAAGTGTTATAGCCGTCGCGCTCGCCTATGTCGTCACGGTCCTTGATATCGTCAAAGCTGAAAGTGTCAAAATCGTCGCTTGTGTCAACGTGATTCTCGTTGCGCTCGTCATAATCGTGGGAGACTTGTGTGTTCCTCATAGCGTTCATATAACCTCTCTATAAATTAAATCAGAAATTTTCGGGTATTTATTTTGGTTTGGTGGACTCCAAAATACCGTATGTTGTGACTGGGTACTTATTCATCGCTGCCGACAATAAATATATTTGTTTCTCCCCGCTTGTTGGGGTACGCTTTTATCCCATTGGTTTCTCCTTGGTATTCAATATCGAACTTGTGTCGTGTCGCTTGCACATAAAACGGTGGTTTCCCCGTTAAATTTAATGTCTTGCCGGCTTGAGCAGTGCCTCCAAACAGTTTGTTGTCAGAATTGTCGGTGATTCTCATCCACACATCCTCTTTAAGATGCACACGCAGAGCTTGTTCTTCAGGGGCAATGACTGATATATTTGTTTCTCCCCGCTGGTTGGGGTAGTCTGTTATATCCTTGATTTCTCCTTGGTATTCAATCTTAAACCCCTCTCGTATCGCTCGCACATAAAACGGTGGTTTCCCCGTTAAATTTAATGTCCTGCCGGCTTGTGCAGTGCCACCAAACAGTTTGTTGCCAGAGCTGTCGGTGATTCTCATCCACACATCCTTTTTACCTAGATGCACACGCAGAGATTGAGCGGGGGGTATGACAGGCTCAGGCTCAGTGATGTTCGTCGGCTCATGCGGCTCTGGTACCAATATTGATGGTTCTGGCATTGGTGAGGGGAGATATGGCTCACTTTGGGTACTGGTTTCCTCAGATTCGCCCGAATATATTCCCTGGGAGTTACCTTGAAAAGCAGTCCATGGCTCTTCGTTGATTTCTGGGATTTCTTCAGGAGTCGGCAGAACAGGTGATTCATCAAGACTCAGCTGAATGGGTTCCTCATGATAAAAATACCACCAGCCCAGCAAGGCGATCAAAGTCACGATAAACACAATCTTTCCAATGTTGAACCACAAATCGTCGCGGTTCTCGGATTTGTCAGTTCCCTGTCCCTGTTCCTGTCCCAGTGGCAGGACAGGGATGACCTGCTCTTCTTGCAGTTCCATCCGGTCAAAAGATTCTAAAATAGATTCTTGCGGAATCGCCAGCACTTTAGCATAAGATTTAATGTAGCCACGGACAAAAATAGGTGCTGGCAAACCATCATAATTATTCGCTTCAAGCTTTTTAAGCACCTGAACATCTAATAAAAGCTTTTCGGCTATCTCTTGAAGTGACAGGTTTTTCTGTTCACGCGCTTGGCGTAAGCGAGCACCAGGAGACATGTCAGCGTCCGCAGATTTATCGTCGCTGGTGTCCTTGGGTAAGTCCTGAACGGTCGTGTTGGCGTGAGTGTCGATGTGAACGACATTGTTAGAATCGTCGATATCATCAGAGTCGCCAAAGATGTTATAGTTATTACCTTTGTCGTCACGCTCCTTGAAGTTGTCAAGGCTGATGATGTTAGAATCGTCGCGGGCTGTCGTGTTAGCGTGTTCGTCATAATCGAGTGGTACTTGGAAAACGTGTCTGTTCCTTATAGTGTTCATATAACCTAACCTTTCTCTAAGTGAATGCTATCTCGTGCCGGTTCGTAGTAGGCGATAAATCGCCTACTACGAACTTGTTCAAGTTTTATGGTGATTGATTCAGTAACTGTGTTTCTTCAGAATCTGGAAAGCGACGAAGCAGTAACAGCGCATGGTTTGCTTCCGCCTCTCTATTGTTGAGGGTTCGTTCAATGCGAATTCCCAGCCATAGTGTTTTTGAGGTGGGCTTGGCAATTTCATCATAGCGCTGTAAATAATTGCGGGCTTGCCCATAACGTTTTTGTTTGTATGTCAAATCGGCCATATGATACAAAGCCCTTGGAAACTTAGGATTTTTTTGCAAGGCTTGGCGAAAATAGGTTTCGGCTTGACCAGATTTCCCGTGACGTAGGGCGCACAAACCTGCATTGGTATAAGGAGTCTCCCGGGTTTTATACAGGGGATTCTCCAAGGCTTTCCGAAAATGCTTGTCGGCTTCTTCCCATTGTCCATGTTTACATAAAAATTGTCCATAATTGTTGTGAATATCTGAACCCTTTGGTTTGAGTCGCACCGCTTTTTGATAATGCTGTCTCGCTTTATCATTTATATCCAAACGTTCATACAGCACAGCAATGGCATTATGAGCATCCGCATAGTTTTTGTCTAGTCTTAAGGATTTTTCTAGTTTTTTTAGGGCTATATCGTGTTGTCCACGCCGCATATATTCTACGCCTAATTGTAGATGAATTTTAGCGGCTTTGTTGGGGGTATAGTCAGGATCTTGGATATTTGTTCCACAGGCACTCAGTACTATAAGCCACAGTAAACATAAATTGCGTAACTGTTCTCGCTTCATTTGCATTCCTCCTATAGATCAATGCCGCTATTTCCATAATAAATGTAGGGTGGTGATGCGAGCCACCCTACAATTTTTATGAGGTTTGCCAATTTGCCCCTAACGAGCGCGACATTGTACTTTTCCTGCCAATTGTCCACAGGCGGCATCAATATCATCGCCACGGGTTTTTCGCGTCACTGTCAGCAGCCCCGCTTGCATAAGAATGTCACGAAAATGTTCTATGGCTTCAGGCGTAGCGCGTTGATAAGGGGTATGTGAAAAAGGATTAAACGGAATCAGGTTGATTTTAGTCGGGATACCTTGTAACAATTTGATCAATGCACGGGCATGGGCTGGGCTGTCATTGATGTCTTTGAGCATGATATATTCAAAGGTAATTTTGCGGCTAGGTTTTCCTTTTGTGTATGCGCGACAGGCGGCGATTAGTTGTTGCAATGGATATTTTTTATTAATGGGCACGAGTTTATCGCGCAGCGCATCATTCGGCGCGTGTAGAGAGACTGCGATATTGACGGGACATTGTTCCCTCAAGCGTTTCATAGCTGGTACGATGCCGGCAGTGCTGAGGGTGATACGCCGCCAAGATAATCCGTAGGCGAAGTCGTCCATCATCAGATTCATGGCTTTGACTACATTATTAAAATTGGTCAAGGGCTCCCCCATGCCCATCATGACGACATTGCTGATAACTCGCCCAGAGTTTTTTTCGGCGCGGAGCGTATGCTCCGCTAACCAGAGTTGGGCAATGATTTCGGCAACGCTGAGGTTGCGATTAAAGCCTTGTTGTCCTGTCGCGCAAAATCGGCAATCGAGCGCACAGCCGACTTGTGAAGAGACGCACAGAGTTGCGCGATCCTCTTCAGGAATGAATACCATTTCAACACTGTTATCAGTGTCGAGTTGTAATAACCATTTGCGGGTACCATCCTGTGAAGCTTGGCTCGTCTGCACTTGGGGCAGTGATATGTAGGCTATTTCTTTTAAGCGCTGCCGCAATGCTTTGCTTAAATTGGTCATTGCGTCGAAATCAAGGACACCTTGTTGATGAATCCATTTTAGGATTTGCGTGGCACGAAACGGCTTTTCACCCAGCTTGAGAAAGAATGAGGTGAGTCCTTGTCGATCTAGATTCAGCAAGTTAAGCATCATTTACACTCAAGGCACCTTACCGTGTACGGGGGCAAATCTCGGTGAAAAAGAAAGCAATCTCCGTTTTCGCCGTCTCCGGGCTATCGGAGCCATGCACCGCATTCTCATCAACCGTTTTGGCAAAATCTGCGCGTATCGTTCCCGGTGCTGCATCTTTTGGGTTGGTTGCGCCCATCAAGTCACGGTTGACACTGATGGCATTTTCCCCCTCAAGTGCTTGCACCATGACGGGACCAGAAATCATAAATTCAACTAAGTCTTTGAAAAATGGACGTTCTTTGTGTACAGCATAAAAACCTTCAGCTTGTTCACGGCTTAAGTGCAGCATTTTTGCCGCGATAATGCGTAAGCCGCCTTTTTCAAAGCGTGAGTAAATTTCGCCAATCACGTTTTTAGCGACAGCATCCGGTTTGATAATTGATAAGGTACGTTCAATTGCCATTCGAGTTATTGACTCCATTGTGTTATGTCCAAGATAAATCTTGGACTACGTTTCAGTTGTTAAAAATTATGCCATTTATCTAATAAATTAGGCAACCACAAAATGATCTGTGGAAAAATCACCAACAGCGTTAATCCTAATAGTTGTAAAATCACAAAAGGCACTATTCCTCGATAAATCACTCCGATACGCATCTCCGGCGGAGCAACCGCTTTGAGATAAAACAGCGAAAATCCAAACGGGGGTGTTATAAAAGATGTTTGTAAATTCACTGCAATCAGGATAGCAAACCAGAGTAAGTCTATTTGGAAATGCGCCGCAATCGGTGCCAGTATCGGCACCACGATAAAACAAATTTCTAAAAAGTCCAGAAAAAAACCAAGTATAAATATTAGTAATAAACTGAGAAAAATAAATCCCCATTGCCCCCCCGGCAATTGGGTGAAAATGTCATGCACTAAATGATCGCCACCCATTCCACGAAAGACTAATCCAAAGGCGGTTGCCCCAATCAAAATTAAAAATACCATACTCGTCAAGCGGGTGGTATGTTGCATGGCATCGCGTAAGTTTGGTAAAGTCAAGCGCTTATGCAAAACGGCTAACAATAACGCGCCTAAGGCACCAAATGCTGCGGATTCTGTCGGTGTTGCTATACCAAAAAATATGGTGCCTAACACGGTAAAAATTAACAGCAGTACTGGCAATACGCTTTTTAACACTCGCATGAAAAAATTCATATCCCAAGCGTGAGTATCGTCTGCCAAAGCCGGCGCACTTTGCGGATCGCGCCACGCTTTCAGGGCAATGTAAACGAGATACAAAATAATCAATAGAGCACCGGGGATAACGGCGCCAATAAATAAGCGTCCCACCGGAACACCAATCATATCAGCTAACAGTATCAAAACGATACTAGGCGGGATAATCTGTCCCAACGTACCAGAGGTGGCAATGATGCCCGTTGCGAAGGCGGGAGAATACCCATTTTTTAATAAAGATGGCAGCGCGATAATACCCATCGTCACTACCGTCGCGCCGACTACGCCCGTCGTAGCTGCTAACATACCACCGACGACGATAATAGACAAGGCTAAACCACCTCGTAATGAGCCAAATAATAGTCCCATTGTTTCTAGTAAATCTTCGGCAAGCCCCGATTTTTCTAATATGATACCCATGAAGACAAATAATGGCACTGCCAATAAGGTGAAATTGGTCATCACGCCCCAAATTCGCATGGGCAGTAAATTAAAAAAGGATAAGTCAAGAAAAATGCTGCCAAATAATAGCGAAATGGCACCCAAGGTAAAGGCAACGGGATAGCCTAATAATAAAGTCACCATCAGCACGGCAAACATTACCAGTGCCCACACTTCCATGCTGAAAAGTTCCATTATTGTTTATCCTCTTGATATTCTAGCAAATATAAAAGACTGTTTAAACTGTTGGCAATGCCTTGCAACATTAATAAGGCAAATCCGGTGGGAATTGCCGCTTTGAGTAAAAAACGGTAAGGCAAGCCTCCGGGATCAGGGGAGCCTTCTTGATGGATATAGGCATCAGATACAAATTGCCATGAGGCGCTGATGATTAATAAACAAAATGGCACTAAAAAGAATAAGCCTCCGAGTAAATTAACCCAGGCGCGTCGCTGTTCATTCATCCAATGCCCTTGATAAATAATATCTACCCGTACATGATCATCATGTTTTAAAGTATAGGCGGCACCGAGTAAAAAAACTAAGGCAAATAGATGCCATTGCAATTCTTGCAAGGCGACAGAGCCTATAGATAATATAGCTGCCATACTGGCATGATAAACAATGATTAATGCCATTAATAAGATCAGCCAAGCGATCAATCGCCCTGTCCATTCGCTTATGGCGTTGATGATTTGAATAATGTATTTTATAAAAATGAATAGTTGAGATGGCATGTTATTAAGTAGTTGAGGCGTTAATTATATTATCGAAAAATAATAGCACACAATCAAATACCGTTTTATAATTTTGCTTTCTAGTTATTTTAGATTGTGTTAACACCAAAAAATCTGTAGAATAGCCCATGCTTATTTTATGGTTAGGTGATAACACAAAAAAATGAATGAGGAGCTTGTGACTTATGAAAAAATGGTTAATTATTACTAGCTTAGTGCTTTCCATGTCTTGCCTCAATTCTGCAAACGCCGTTGATCCAGTGACGACTGGGGCAATAGCGGCTGGTGCTGCTAAGGCGGCGGCGGCGGCGGGCGGGGGAGCTGCGGCTGGTGCCGCTGCTACTGCGGCTGCTACTGCGGCTGGTGTTGCAGGAGCGGGCGCAGCCGCTGCCCTTGGGGGCGCTGCCGTTGGTGGACTTGGAGGAATTGGAACGGCAGAACTGATGAATAACACTTTATTTAGTGATTGCCCAAATAAAAAGGCGTGTGAGGCTGCCCAATATGGCACCTACGCCGGTGCGGGTATTGGCACGCTTGGTAGCGCCTTAGCTGTGGCAGGTGCTGGCGCAAACGTAATAGGTTTAGCAAGCATTGGGAGTGCGGTTGGTGGCGGTGTGCTAGCGGGTGTCGGCACGCTAGTTGCGGCCCCTATTGTTGCGGCGATGGCCGTTGGTGGAGCCACTTATTGGTGGTTTAATCGTGACAGTGGCGAGAAGACTGAATCGGTAGCAAAACCTATCGCTGATGCGGCGAGTAAGGTGACTGAGGCGGCGACTGATGCGGTTGAGACGGTGGCTGATGCGGCGAGTGATGCGGCTGATGCGGCGACTGAGACTGCGAGTGAGGCGGCGGCTGAGGCTGCGAGTGATGCGGCTGAGGCGGTGACTGAGGCAACGAGTGATACGGCTGATGCGGCGGCTGATGCAACGAGTGATGCGGCTGAGGCTGTGACTGAGGCTGTGACTGATGCGGCTGAGGCTGTGACTGAGGCTGCGAGTGATGCGGCTGAGGCGGTGAGTAAAACTGCGAGTGATGCGGCTGAGGCGGTGAGTGAAACTGCGAGTGATGCGGCACCTAAAAAATAGTGCTTGATTGAACGAAAACGCCTGTCCCTGCTTTGGTAAAGCAATGTCATTAAGTTAAGGCAAAGCTGCGTCTATGTACCCACACCCCTTTATCAGATAAAGTTTTTTTTTTGTACAAAAATCTATGATAAAGGTTAATGTTTTCAAGGACCTGTGGGGTTTTGACAACCCCGCAAGTCTTAATTCTCTACTACTGTTTTTTATCCTTGGATGGTGGGGCAGCTTCTTTAAGGGTTCCGCCGACAATCTTTTCGCAAGTACCGGCTGGCACGTAGATCCATTCCTCGGGATCAGCATCTGTCGTTGCCGCACCGCCGCAGCCATGGTTGTTCGCTCCACAATCGTTCATACCGGCTTTGACAATGCCGGCACATTTCTCAAAACCCGGCTTGGCTGCAAAAGCGCTTGTGGATACGATGCCCAGTGCCAATACACCAGCCAATGCTGAATTGACCATTATTTTAGTATCTGCCATCAGTTAAATCTCCTATCAGATAAAAAAGACCATTACAAATTAAAAAACACGTCCAAGATAAATCTTGGACTCCAAAATCCCATAATATTCCATTCTTATCAGGAGCGCAAGGCATACCTTGCACGAATAAATAGGAGCTAATTAAATGGCAAGCAAAACAGTCAAAGTCCCCAATATCAGTTGTGGACATTGCACCAGCACCATCGAGCGGGAAGTGAGCGAATTAGAGGGTGTCACCTCTGTCAAGGCAGACAAGGATAGCAAAATGGTCACCGTTGAATGGAATGAGCCGTCTGTCGCTTGGAGAGAGATAGCGGAGTTATTAAATGAAATTGGCTTTCCTGCTGAGGGGTAAAAAATGATAGTGAGAAATCCTATTTTTTTAAAAAATAGGATTTCTTTGACGTTAACTTGCTTGAATATGTGATTTTCATAATTTTTGGGTAAGCAAGGCAGCGCTGTTTGTTTATTTGGTTGGGTTGTCAAAGGTAGGGGAAGTGAAGGTGTTTTGGCCAGACCGTGAATCGAACACGGGACACAAGGATTTTCAGTCCTTTGCTCTACCAACTGAGCTATCTGGCCTTGCTATTGACGGCGTGCATTCTAATACTTGCTCTAAGCAAAGTCAAGCTTTTTTTTAATTTTTTTTGTTATTTTTTTTGTTAAGACGCATCCTATTGTTTTGTAAAGTAATTTAAGTAGGTACCAAAAGCAGGTTAATGCCCCACGCGCAAACGATTGCCACAATGCTATAAATCATTGCACCCTGCCAGTCTGCAAAAATCAGTTTGCCTAAGCCAAATAAACACGCATAACCTAATCTTATGCCTAGCAGCCAACATGCTAATAATTGCGCTAAGTGGGATTTTTTGGCACCCGCCACCGGTTGCCAAAAACCTTCTGGTTGAATACGGCTAAAAATGTATTGATGCGAGATGCCCTCACTAATTGTTTTTGGCTGGCATCTGGGCGGAGGAAGCGGCTGTATAAGTCGTTGATGATATAACTTGTGCCTCCGATTGGATAAAATCGGTAATCACGACTCCTAACAAGCCGGATAAGCTGGAATAAATCATGACAAAAAACATCGCGCCGGCGAGGTAAAAAATCAGTTGGTTTTCTGGAATACCGAAAAAGACGTGTAACAGTGCGCCCAAGGCGACATTCACCCATGCGATGACAATCGAATTCATAAAAATGCCCAAGTAAACCGCTTTAAAGCCGCGCAAAAAGGCTGCTGGTTTACCGGAATAGCGTAGCTCTGTCAATTCGACATCAGTAATAATATTAGCCTTGCGCCAAAATTTGGCAAAAAAGAATGTGGCTAACATGCCGCCAATTAAGCCATTCCACCATAGCCAATTGCCACTGACGCCATTTTTAGCCACTAATTCTGTTACCAACAGTGGCGTATCGGCTGCAAAGGTTGTGGCAACCATTGATGTCCCTGCAAGCCACCATGGCAATTTTCGTCCGCCTAAGAAAAAATTTGAGATACTAAACGGCGCAACATTGCCACATCAACATAATGCGCTTGCCCAGCATTTCCCGCTAACACTGTAAAAGCTTGATCAGGTTCACCCAAGTGATTGAGTACTAACTCTGCCCCCGTAAAATCTTCGTGGCGTGTATAATCACTAACCGTAATCAGTGTAGGCACATTCGCTCCCTTTGCAGCGCGAATGCCATTGTAAGAATCTTCAATAGCAATACATTGCGCCGCTGGCAGCCCCAAATTTTTCAGCGCATAATCATAAATATCGGGGGCTGGTTTTTTAGCTGACACCATCTCTCCCGCTGCAATGACATCAAACCACCCGACGGCATCCGCTGCTAGACTATGTTCTAACAAGGTGGTGACATTATCCAGACTCGTCGTGGTGGCGATAGCAAGCCGTATCCCCTCGCGGCGGGCTTCCTCCACTAAGCGGCGCACCCCCGGACGTAGCGGAATGGGGTTATTCCTTAACATGTCATTATAACGTGCAGTTTTATTTTGATGTAATTCAGCAATAAAGGCATCCAAATTATCAGGGCGGGGATAATCGGGGCGGTAACGCTCCAAATAAAATTTCATGCGTTCTTTGCCGCCCGTCACCGCCAGCAATTCACCATAGCGTTCTACACTCCAATGCCAATCAAGTTTGTATTCAGCAAAAGTGTCATTAAAAGCGACACGATGGGCATCTCGCTCCGTTTCAGCCAGTGTGCCATCTACATCAAAAATTAAGGCGTTTAGTTTTGTCATATTCATATTCCGAGTAGGCGATTTATCGCCTATTCTTGTCATTAGTACAGCGGATTGACGGAAATAACGGATTGTATAGGAGTCCAAAATTTATTTTGGGCCCAAATCCGTTCTTTCCACTCGCCCAAAATAAATTTTGGACTCCAAGATTATTATATTGGGACTCATTAGCGAAAGCCAATAAAAACTGGGCTTGAGTAACAAATCCCGGTTCGTTTTGATGGCTATTTTTCAGGTACTATTCATCCTGATGTTTTACAAATACATAATCGAGCCAATGGCACCCGGCAGACAGTAAACCGGAGTTGCTTCTAATGTTTCATTCACGGGTATTGCGTTTTAGCTCCCTTTCTAAACGTTTTTTCAGCACTGCCAGTTCAATTAAATCCTCTTCCCGACTCAGAACCGGCATATGTGCTAATATTTTGGCTGCTTTTTCAGTTTGCTTATGATCAATAAAAATTTTGGCTGTGGTGAGAAACGGTAAATGTCTCTCAGTTATATTTGAATTGTTTTGCAGTATTGCAAACTGTTGTTCTACTGCTAATAAATTACTTAAATCTCCTTGATAGGAGATCAATTGTGCTATTAAGATACCTGAATTTGGAACATTATTTACTGCTGCTTCTAAATTTGAAAGAGCACGTTGGCGTTCTCCTATGGCCCATAAATGAGCACTTTCTCTCAGGGCATGAATAACAATATATTGAGAATGTGCTGGTAAAATGATCTTAAAATAATTCCGTGAAGATTCATCAAAGTCAAAAATCGGTGGCGGTGATCCATTTTCTTTCATTTTGCGATATATTTTGGGAATACCGGTACCTCTACCTTCAGCGAGCTTTAATTCTTTAAGAAATTCGCCAATACGCCGATTACGATAGGGAACTTCTGGGACTGAATTATTTGGTTTAAAATGATCGGTTTTTATGCCCGGCATTGGGCCCGGATAATTAATTATCGCCATTTTATTTGGATATAAATAAACTTTGATAGGTTCAGGATTGTTGTCATAGCTACGGTGATAAACTGCATTTACAATCGCTTCTTCCATTGCTCCGTAGGGAAAAGCTACACTATTTTGTGTTTCTGCTTGGTTAGGTACTTTGTTAATGAGTGTGGTATTAAAACCATTTAGGTAATTTAATACTTGATTGAGTTGTGTCTGTAGTGGTCCTCTAAAAATTTTTTCTTCGATTAGATTAAATTACCGCCAGCTTCATCACTAAATTGAACCACTTCAATCCTCGCCCCCGGAAAAAAGTCTTCTGGATTATCAGCAAAAAATAACAAAGCCACATTTTTAGGCACTTCGTGTCCATTTACTTTGAAGAGAATTCTCAGTTTTCGATATAATTCAATCGCCGGAATATTAATACCGGGTGCCACCAAATTACTATTAATAAGTGATAAAAAATTTCTGACCAACGCCGGTGAGAGCGTATCAACTGATGCCGTTAAATTTCTACGATCATCAAAAGGGACTTTGGCTGTCATTTGCATCAGTTGAGTCAGAATATCATTTTTAGCAACTATCGTTTCACTTCCTTGACGAACATAGTATGCCCGTTCTTGTCTGCCCTTTTGCAACTTGACAGGTGCATGATGGGGACGCATATCACTGGATGGTACCCATAAGACTAATATGTTTTTTCCTTGATAAATTTCCGGAGAAATAATGGGTAGATATTCTGGCTCAATTTTTTTGCAATAGCCCCTAATTTGTTTCTGTATTTTATCAATGTCTTGAGACGTTAGTCCAAGGGGTGGAAGAATTGGTAAAGCATTTTGTTCTTCAATACCGATAATAATATAGCCACCGTTCAAATTATGAAAATCATTGGCAAACGCGCAAATTGTGTGAATAATTTGTTCCAAACTAGGCTCAGAGCAAACTTTCTTAAATTCTAACCGAACTGATTCAACAGCACGCGCATAAATCAGATCATCTAAGTTAATAGGTAAGATTTTCATTTGGTACCGTTATCAACATGGAAATATTTATCATCATGTGTCACTGTAATAACATCTTGTACCTCAGTCAGCATGGTACGCAAGGAATACCGGGTTTATGACACCGGGGATGATAAAAAAAAGTGAGTTTAACAGATTTATCCTGTCGTCGCAACGAAGTGTTTAGGGACTTCTTAGACGGGGTTGCAAACCCAGTCCGGCAGCAATGCAAAATCACCGCCGAGCGACACGATATGGCATTGACTTAGACACTGGGCCGCTTAATAATCACTTTAAACTGGTTAGCCGCTCGATCATCGACCAAATCAATCGCTTTCCAAGCGCGAAAGGCCCGACGAATACCCGTTCCCAATCCTCGGTAGGGGAGCAAATGAATGGCATGGGAGATCAATACCGGATTACGCATGTTGGAAACCCCAAAACGGATATTTTCCGTGGTCAGATTGTTAGGCAAATGCCCAGGACTGCTAATTTCAATACGATCATCGAACATGAACACCATGATGGGCGCAGCAATGAAATAATCACGGTGCATCAAGGCATTGACTACAATTTCCTCAATCACGATTTTGGGAATTTCCAGTTTCCCCAGTGAATTCACATTTTGCCCCTGCTGAAGCCGACGCAGGTTTCGCGTAATAAAAGCCAATGTTTGCTCAAACACCGCTTTCATGTTACCAGTCATGTCCTGACTATCAATATAGTGTTCAACATCAATCTCATTACCCGGCCAGACAACGGCTTTAACCATAAACTGTGGCTTACGGATTTGCGGTTTTTTTCCAAACAACAACAATCCTGTCAAGTTGAGCTGCGTGTTGCGAAAAAGATTTAAGTTTTCAAGTAGGCGTGTCAGTGGCAGTCCAGCTTCTTGCAATGTTTCCTCATAACGGTGTTCATAATAATCGCTGAAAAGTGGCACATCCAGATCAGTCACAGAACTGCCGGGCACTGGTACTTCATCGGCATACACCAGCCCTTCGGACTGAAACAAACGTTGCAATTCTTCCCGGGCTGTGACTTTTCGTTTATCTGCTCCGCTTTTAACCCAAATGGCACCTTGATTATCCATATAGGGTTTACTGATGCCAGTGGGCACTTCAATGATCATCACCAGCCCCTCATCAAGGCGAAGATTTTCAGTGATTGGATTAATCGGTGGGCGTACAGATTGTGAAGCTGCATTGGACACAAATTGGTTCAAACGCCCAATATCCATTGTGTTCAGGCCCGAAAGGCCACCGTCATCATTCACTCCCAGCAGAATACGGCCACCACCTGAATTGGAAAATGCCACCATTTCTGCGGCTAACTGATTGGGGCTTTTGAAATCTGCCTTAAATTGGATACGACTGCTCTCGCCACAAGCAATTGTCTCAAAAAGTTTTTTTTCATCCATAGCTAATAATCCTGCGAGTGTAGGTAGTGAAACTCACCATTATTTTTAATTAATGAATAATACACCTCTGCAAGAACGAAAACAAATTTTTTGCAGGACGCTCCGCGTCCATGCAGGCATTCCCACGCAGAGCGCTCATCGTTATACACAAGTGTCTATGATAGTTGTAACTGATTGATTTTATAATCATCGTTCAAAAAATCTGATTTTTTTTTGCACCCACGTTAAAAATCAGATTTTTCCAAAAAATCTGATTTTTGGGGCACTGGCGCACGGTTAATAATAAAATTAATTTATAAGTTTCCATGAGACTTGTGTATAACGATGAGCGCTCCGCGTGGGAACGATAAAATACAAACGTCGCCCAAGACACTGAATTTTTCTTCCATCGCCTTAATTTATTGCCTTAAGAATACAAAAAGTAGTCTAATTATATTCCCAATAGCCCCCGACAAGGTAAGCTATTCATTTGTACCAACTTATAAGGAGAAAGCGAAATTATTTTTGCAAACCTCTGTCAACGCTGTGAACAAGCACAGCGGCAGATAATGGCAACTCTACTACTGATATTACTCAGCTTTGGCGTTTTATCAGCCAGCAATGACAATGTGCAAGCTGATCGGCAAGAGTCTTTTGATCAGCGCGGCAAAGTTGTTAGGCTGGAATCTAAACAAACCCATCCCAATCAGCGGGTGGCATTAGTGATTGGTAACGGGGCTTATCATAAAGATCCTTTGCCAAATCCCTCCAATGACAGTGACGACATGGCAATGGTACTCGAACAGGTGGGATTTGAGGTGAGCATACTCAAAAACGCCTCGCTACTGGTAAAGGTAGATGATTTAGTTAAAAAATCCGAATACC
>JBDLJY010000142.1:0-15969 GCA_039714115.1 Pseudomonadota bacterium
AGCGCGGCTTTATGAGCCGGGAATTCACTGGGTCATTATTGGAGCAGTGCTAGGCGCCCGCTTAGTCGTCATTGCCGAAGGAGAATCCCGCGCATGGGTGCATTATCACTGGCGAATGCTCACCTTATCCTTTATTGGCGGAATTCTATTTTCTTTTGGCACCCGAATTGCGGGCGGCTGTACCACTCACCATTTCATCGGAGGGCTGCCAGCAATGAGTATTGCCAGTTGGGTGGTACTCTTGACAGGGATTCCCTTTGCCTTTCTCGCCTTCAAAATATCCTTGGGATTTGGCATGGGGGGCTATTTCCGCCATCAAGAAACTCGGGACACAGCCCGCAAATATCACGAACATCCCGATCACCCACACCCCGGCTACAAACCCGATTACAAACCTTGGCGCAATCCATTGCATATCATCCTCACTCTCTTTTTACTCGCCTTTTTATTAGTACCGCTTTATTTCGCCTTGTTTACGGAGGAAATTATAGGTGCTGTCAGTTATATTGGCTGGGAAGAAGTGACGTGGTTAATGACTATCGGTTTATTAGTGGGCTTTGGCATTGGCAAATGTGGTTTTGGTACCGAATGCGCCGTTATGGCACCAGAATCGACTTTTACTAAGCCAGATTTCTATCGCAACAATGGCGTACCGATGGCAACCTATACCATGTTTCGAAGTATGTTACCCCTACAAGGATTTATGGTAGCCATCGTGATGTTCAATTTATTTATCCTCGCCTTTTGGATGTTGGACTTTGGTACTATACCCAACGCGGCGGGCGATGAAGGTTTATATTGGGGACATATCCTTGGTGGACCTTTATTGGCTATGGGTGCAGTATTCATGATCGGTTGTGAAGTGCGAACTTATGCCCGCCTTGGTATGGGCTATGCCACCGCTTTAGCTGCCCTGCCGGGCTTTTATATAGGTTATTTGCCCTATACTCTGTATTATGAGCAAATTGATGAAGTGGTATTTGGTGAGGGACTGACCGATTTTATTACTATTCCAGAATGGGCGGCTTATACACTTGGAGGGACAGAATATGCTTGGGCTATTGTTTATAGCCTGTTCTTGATAGGGATTTTAATTTTCTCCTTTGAATATGGGCGGCGTTTCCTCAAGACTCGTCTTGATAAGCTGATCCGTAGCAATACTGATCAGTTAGTCTATGACGCATCAGCAAAGTAATGTTAGTCAGGAGTCCAAGATTTATCTTAGACTCCTGTCTCAAATCCAATGCCATTAAGTTAAGCTTAAATTTTTGATTTTATCAAAATATTGTGCTGGACGGGGTTTGCAACCCCTGAGTAAGCCATTAAGTTGGCAAGATTTACTTAGGAGTTGCAAACTGGGGTGTTAAGAATAAATGCTTAATTATTTTATCAATTTATCACAAAATAGGGCTTGTAATTTTTATGGTTCATCATTCACATCATAAAAATCACCATTCCAAACTTAAATTTTTTTGTAAAATGAACATGGAACATCACTATTAACGGCGTTGAGTTTACAAAGTCTTTGAATATTGGTCACCCGTCTGATGAGGAGTATCCACTACATGCATTGGCTTATAACTATTCTCGTACTGCTTGCAACCCTGTCGATTGAAGCACACGGCGAACTACCATCAAATTCTCAAGTGCAGCCCTTTTTGGACTGGTATTGGACTCGCCCTCTTGCCCCCCAAGGAAACACAGCCCTTGAACCCAGTGCATGTCAGCTCTGTCACCCACAGCAATTCGCAGATTGGGAAAAAAGCCGCCATGCCCATGCGATGGGGCCAGGAATCATAGGGCAAATACTAGATATGACAGACTACCAAAACTGCCTTGATTGTCACGCGCCCCTTTCCGAGCAAGCCGACAGCCTAGACGCTTTCGTCTCAAAAAATGACCATAATTCCTTATATAAAAAAGGATTAATCTGTAGTGCCTGCCATTTGCGTGCTAACCAATGGTTTGGCCCACCGCGCCGCGCCGATTTACCGCCTCTAAAATCCAAACTACCTCACAATGGATGGAACAGTCACAAAGCATTTGAAGATTCTCGCTTTTGCGCCGCTTGCCATCAGTTTCCCGCGGACGGTTATGCGATCAACGGAAAATTACTAGAAAATACCTATGAAGAATGGAAAGAAAGTCCAGCGGCACAAAAAGGGCAGACTTGTCAAACTTGTCACATGCCAAACCGCCGACATCTATGGCGTGGAATACATGATCCGGCATCAGTCCGTTCCGGCGTCGATATTCAAATAAGCCCTGTACAGCTTACCGATGGTTTCATCAAAGCCAAATTATCCATGACAAACACAGAGACAGGACATTATTTTCCAACATACATCACCCCAAAAATCATCATGCAAGCTTACCAAGAAAACAAACAAGGAAAACAAATTAAAGACAGCTTGCAGCAAACAACCATTGAGCGCCATCTCAGCCTCGATCTCACAACCGAATACTTTGATACACGTCTAGCCCCCGGACAAACTGCCATTCTCAATTACCAAGCACCTCTTAAAACCCAAACGACAACATTAGTATTAATAATTAAGGTAGAGCCAGATGCCTTTTATACCCGACTTTACCAAACCCTACTTAAAGACGGAATCACCGATGAAGGCACCGCACTTATTCAGCAAGCACTTGCTGAATCTACTGCCTCCATTTTCACACTTTATCAAGTACGCCACCCGATCCAAGCGAATTTTATTTCGCAACAACCCTAATATATATAAAGAGTCCGTCTTCAGCCGATAGTCAAATGAACTGTCAGATTGATAAGTATGTGCAACAACGAACCATTTAATACGGCCATTAAAAAAGTTATCTTGGTTTTTCATATTCACTTTGTCGGTTTTAAAGGAATCCAAGATAAATCTTGGACTCCTACAAAAAGGCATATTATTTGCTTTCTTTTAAAGCCTACCCAAAAATCCCACAGGTTTATTTATATATGAAAGCAATGATACTCGCTGCCGGCAAAGGCACTCGTGTTCGCCCGATTACACAGGCACTCCCTAAACCCATGATCCCTTTGGTCCGTAAACCCGTCATGGTGTCAATTATCGAACACCTGCGACGTTATGGTGTCAAACAAATCATGGTCAATACCAGTCACCTTGCGCCGCTGATTGAAAATTATTTTCGTGACGGTGATGCGTTTGGGCTACAAATGGCTTATTCCTTTGAAGGACATAAAGTAGGCGATGAAATTCAGAGTGAAGCTTTAGGCTCCGCTGGCGGCATGAAAAAAATTCAAGAATTTTCGGGTTTTTTTGATGAAACCTTTCTCGTTTTGTGTGGCGATGCTTTGATTGATTTAGATTTATCTAAAGCACTGGCATTCCACCGCGCCAAAAAATCTCTGGCAACAATCGTGCTAAAAGAGGTGTCTTTAGCAGAAGTGTCTAAGTATGGCGTGGTGCAAACCGATGACACGGGGCGGATTATTCAATTTCAAGAAAAACCTGCACAGCAGGACGCTATTTCGACTACGATTAATACGGGTATTTATATCTTTGAACCGGGCATTTTTGATTACATTCCGGCAAACACGCCTTATGATATCGGCAGTCAATTATTTCCGACATTGGCTGAAGCTGATTTAGCGTTTTATGGTATATCATTACCATTTCAATGGTTGGACATAGGCTCCGTCTCAGATTATTGGTATGCCAGTCGAGAAATTTTGCAAGGAAAAGTGAAGGGATACCAGTTGCCGGGTGAAGAGATTCGTCCGGGAATTTATACGGGCATTAACCTCAATGTGGATTTTGATACGGTGGAAATAGTGCCGCCAGTTTATATTGGCAGCAGCACTTCTATTGGGGCGGGTGCAAAAATTGAAGGCCCTACGGTCATCGGAGCAAATTGTGTGATAGAGGGTGGCGCAATCGTTAAAGAATGTATTGTTGATGATTATACTCGCGTCAATAAGATTGCCAATTTGAAGCAGCAGATTATTTTTGACAAGAAGTGCATTAGCCCATCAGGGGAAAGCTTAGATATTGAGGCGGCGGATCTTAATTGGTTGATTGATGATGCCCGCAAAGATTTTAAGGCATTTGATTTATCGTATGCGTATCAATTGATTTCTGAAACGGCATCGTCTTCATAAGGCAACTCCCAAAAAAAATCAAATACCCAAAAGGGGCAACCATAAAGGATTGCCCCTACAGTAATCGATGGTTTGTAGGGGCAATCCCTTGTGGTTGCCCTTGGTATTTGATTTTTTGGGAGTTACCTAAAATGCCCACCAAGCCCGCTTACTAAATAGAGCGCATACTCCTTGCCATAAATAGCCTAAATCTTTACCCGTGCTGCGTAATTTCGCATAAAAGGCATCGCTCATGAATTTCTCTTCTATTGGTACCATAGCAGGGAGATTTAACTGAGTGGGACCAATCAGTCCGACGGGGGCTTCATCTCGTACTTTTTCCCAATCTGCTATACGTTCTGCTAACTGTGACGGAGAGAATGGCAATGTACCGACTAGGCGCAAATCGCCGGTTAATGTCGCTATGATGCGCGGTAAGTAGCGCAAGATTGGGATTGGCGTATTCCAAAGCCAAGTTGTAAATACTTTGCGTTGACGGTTGCCTAACTCATCAAGTGTTATCTGGTTGCCTTCTAATTGCTGTTTTTTGAGCGGTTGGCTTGGCTTATGCCATAAGGCGGCAATCAATGCCAATATCCACAAGGGCAAGGAGGCAATCAGTAAGCCTAATCCAAGGAAGCGGTGTAATGCCCCAGCAATGCTATTGTTGAGGACATGCGTTTGCAGATCGCCCAAGAGAAAGGCTTCACTGACATGTAGCACTGCTCCAGTGTCCACGCGAATTAAATCATTGCCCCAGACAATGGCATTTTTGACCTCGACCAATTCTCCGATGTAGGTATTCGGTAAAATCACACTGGATTGCACAGTTGCACCCCGATCAACAATCACATTATTATTAATCACGACATCATTTAATAGTTCTGCTTCAGGGTGTATTCGACAAGTTGCGCCGATGAAAGCGAATCCTTGCTTGAGACTTTTGGGCGATATTTGCGATCTGGGGCCAGTGGTTAGCCCTAATGCCGTTTGCTTGCCGGGTATGATAAGGCCGTTAAAACGTCCTGCCATGACATCTAAATTAGCTTGATGGTAGCTTTGCAGAGATTCTAGGCAAGAATCGTTCGCGTCTAGGATGATTTGATTGTCGTGTGTTGAGGACTGCGTTTCGCCAGTCCAGCGTAATTCTGCTAAGACGGAGGGCTGGCATCCACTCCGACAGAGACATAAGCTAGTGCATTGGGCAGTCATTAATCCTAAAACATAGTCACCGGGCAAAGTTTGTGCTTGTTCCAAAAATTGACTAATCACGGGACTACGCAATACGTCGCCGCGTAGTGCCAGCCAAGTTTCATCCGTAGGCATGTCTAAGCGTTGTATAATGTCGCTGGGGTTTTCTTCGCCTTGGCTGAGAATGTAGGTAAATTTCGCACCCCAACGGCTGCCAGTACCTAAATTTTCTTCTATAGCGTCTGCATAGGCGGAAATGACTAGGGTAATGTCACGTATATCAGACATGACGAGGCTTTCTATGGTATGTTCCAGTATCGGTTTACTGACGATGGGTAACATTGCCACAGACGTTTTTTCTGTTAAGGGTGTTAATTCTTGACCTAATCGGTCTGCAAAAACAATGGCTTTCATGTTATTTTCCTAGTTTTTAGTTTCGGGAAATCGCTCCGCTCATTCCCGAAACAACTGCAAGTGACTTGCTACATTCCATATATTCGATGTTCACGATCTAACCAAACTAAAAAGAAAGCGTCTTTTACTCTGAACCCATGAACGCGAGCTTTTTGTGTCACTCGCAATTCAAAAAAAGTAATATCTTGACTGATATTATCAAGTTCATGATGTTTTGGTAGTTTGCTTCTATCTTTAGGTTTTGTATATCAAAATAATGTTTTATCACCTAATTGACCACCCGTTTTGTAAATATCAGCCCACTTGCTATTTTTCAACTTGAGTATAAATTGACTAAAAGCACATAGCTCATCGCTATTCCATGATGAAAAACATTCAAAATCAGCTTGGTAATATTTCAATACAATAAACGGAGATTCAGTGTCTTCAATCCCTAAAGTATGTTTTTCTATTTCGGTTAAATAGACATTTTTTTCTCTTTGTCTATTTGCAATTTTCTTTAACTTTTTTTGACGATTACTCATCGTCAGTTTCCTCATAGAGTTTTTGATAATATTCTCGCATGAGTTCTTTACTAATTATCTGAGTAGAACTCACTTCTATGGGAAGATTCCCTCGTGCTTCACGCCAAGGTGTTTATGAATGGGTTAATTCTTCTAAAGGTTTTGCTGACAAATTGCCATAACTATTTAATATATATGACAATAACTCTACAACTTCTGTAGAAATATCACATTTTGAACTGATGGCTGAAGGAGGAATTGAATCCCAGCCCAATTCTTTAAACCTATACCAAAGAGAGGGCAAAACAGGACCATGTGTCCATGCTTCAAAATCTTCATCAAACAAGCACTTACCATTAATAGCTAGGGACCATGCCTGTGTATAATACATCAATTTTTGTAACTTGAAATGAGAAATCGTATCACCAGCTTCTCTATCTATAGAGGCTAAAAACCAATCTGCTATTTGATTGACTTGATATGTACTCATTGCTAATCTCCCCAAATATTCCTACGCTGCCGGACGGGGTTTGCAACCCCGTCCGAAACGTTTTATAAGCGGCTCGAAAACGTTACGGAGCAGGTTGCAAACCTGCTCCTGCAAAGAAGGCTAAAGTGTTTTGACTTATCCCTGTTTATATCTAATCCCTGTAGTTAAAATCTTCAATAGGCACCTTTACCTAATAATACTGCTGGAATGGTTTGAAATAAGATTTTGATGTCCATCCAAAACGATTGAGATTCAATATATTGCACATCTAATTTCACTTGTTCTGGAAACGGAATATCGGAGCGTCCAGAGACTTGCCAAATACAAGTAATACCCGGTATGACTTCTAAACGACGGCGATCCGCTAGGGAATATTCATCGACTTCTTTCGGTAGTGGCGGACGGGGGCCAACTAGCGATAAGTCTCCTTTTAAGACATTCCATAATTGCGGAAGTTCATCAATGGAGGCTTTGCGGACAAATCGCCCTACACGAGTAATACGCGGATCGTTTTTCATTTTGAAAATGACCCCGCCTTTCATTTCATTTTGTGCCATTATTTCAGCCTTACGCGCTTCTGCATCTATATACATAGAGCGGAATTTCCACATTGTAAATAATGTCCCCCAGCGCCCGACACGAGTTTGTTTGTATAAAACAGAGCCGGGAGATTCAAAACGAATCAAGAGGGCAACGATAAGGAATAAGGGGCTTAATAAAATTAACAGTATGGCAGAGGCAATAATGTCAAGTAAACGCTTGAGCAAATAGGAGCCACGCACGATTATTATCCAAAATAACCGTTTGCTATGGAAATTAATTTGATGCCAAAAGTTCCTTTGACCGATGTTGTCATAACGCTTGAGCAAAGCTTCTTGTTTGTTCATTGCTGAGTTTTCCTTTATTTGATTTTTATAGAAATCCTATTTCTTTAAGAAATAGGATTTATTTCTCGTTCCCTGTTTCCAAACTCTATATAAAAACAAGGGATTACCAATAACATAACGCCGCCATAAGCGTCCAGGTTCTTGTATCAGTCGCCATATCCATTCCATCCCAATTTCTCGCATCCAAAGCGGTGCGCGAGAAACCTGCCCAGAATAAAAGTCAAATAAACCACCTACTCCCATACAAACAGCGGGTTTTAAATCTGCCAAGTGGCTATTTATCCAAATATCCTGTTTAGGCGCACCAAAGGCGACTAATAAAATATTGGCCCCCGATGCATTAATTTTTTGAATAATAGACGCTTCCTCATCATTGCTAAAATAACCATGTTGAGTGCCTACTATCTGCAATCCAGAATAACGTTTCCGCATATTTGCTGCCACCGCGTCAGCAATACCCGGTTTTGCGCCTAACAAAAATAAAGATAAATTTTGATCGACAACTTTTTCACATAAACGCGGGAATAAATCTGTGCCATTGACATTGGCACGTAGCGAGACTCCCAACATGCGACAACCAACATGTATGCCGATCCCATCTGGTAATACCCGCGTCGCTTTGCGTAGTACACCAGTATATTCAGTATCGGTATAAGCAATATTTAAGCAATCAGGATTGACAAAGGCTAGATGAGATTTTTCTGCACATTGAGTTTGAGTGACAATCCAATCTATCGCTTCATCCATGGTGGTATTAATCATTGAAATACAAAAAAAATTTAAGGTAGGCGGAGAGGGTTTAGGTGCGCCACCGCCTAAGACATTTGATACAGCAGAACGTGCTATCAATCCCGCATCACCTTTAATAGTTTCACCATAGACAAATTCTTTATCTGTCACACTTTCTGCTTCATGTGCAATAGCAACGCGCTGGTGTAGCTGATGGGGTGAAGTCAGCCCAGGACGAATCGAAAAACGGACTAGGGCATCTACGGGTACTTGTGCCGCCTCTTCTTTGGATAAAGGGCGCGGCCCGGCAAATGCCATATCTCCGCGTAGTATGTTAAATAATACCGCTAAACTACGGCCCCTTCCTTTGCCAGCAAAGGCCAATTTTTGAAAGGGTTCTTGATAACGCCCTAGTAGCGATGTACATGTAAAAACTTGTCCGCTTTGCCATTGGCTGATAAATC
Source organism: Pseudomonadota bacterium (assembly GCA_039714115.1). Lineage (GTDB taxonomy): Bacteria > Pseudomonadota > Gammaproteobacteria > Beggiatoales > Beggiatoaceae > Thiomargarita. Next base: position 8,781 of record JBDLJY010000142.1, read on the forward strand.
CACGCACTATCAATAAGGGTGCGAGTAATCCTATGAGCAACAAGGAAAAAAGCCAATCAAATAAGCGGGGTAATACGACAGCCAGTAATCCAGCTAGCGGTGTCAGTTGGCTCCACCAGTGACGATAAACTGGTTGTCCTAATGGGCCTGGAATAGGAATATCTATTTTTGTTCTCATGTTTTGCACCATGTTTATGTCTCCTTAACTATAGAAGCGACACGCATCGCCCGTTCTTCAAGCCAACGATTAAAAAAACAGGATAAATACCTTGACAAGCGCGAACTAGTTGCTCTAACTTCGCTATTAATTCTTGACGCGGAACGCCCGCTAACTTCATCAGTTTATTTCTGATTATCATGGCGAATTTTAAGCCTTGTTTACCCGGAGCAAGCTTATATAATGCACGCATCGGTCCTCCACCACTATAATGACGAACATAATCATCTAGGTTGACATCGGCGTTATTATTCCAGCGTTTGTCTAGTATTTGTACATTCGGATTGCCTTTACAAAAGTGAATAATATGCCCATTTTCTCCCCAATCCATTTCGGGGACTTCCCTTTGTGCGGCATTAAATACTTCTTGAAAAAAAGCGCGTGCTTCTGGCGTATTTTGGGCAATCATCACGCCAGAATTGATATTGCCTGAGAAACCTTGTCCAAAATACAAGGACTTGCCGGGGACTGCCAGTGTTTCTACTCTTGGTGTGAAAGCACGCACTTCGCAATCAGCATCCAGAAAAAATACCCAGTCATAACCCGCTTTTAAAGCGGCTAACAGTAAAGGTACTTTTAGCCAGACGCTTTCAATGACAGTAGCCCAGCGAGGTTGGTTAACTAATACATAGTCATAAGCTTGCCGCTCCGCATAGCGTTGATGACTGGCTATGCACCGATCATAAATTTTGTCGTAAAAATTTAATCCGACAGAAAATACTAAAATTTTAGGAGTAGCTATTTTGTTTTTCATCCTTTTTTCTCACACTAGAGCGATATTTTGGCAACTCCGCTTTTATGATGTGAGGGGGGATAGGCTCTTATTTAGCAAACGTTTTTGCTTCATAGAAGCGACAGCCATACCCCGTTCTTCAAGCCAACGATAAAATCTTTTAGGTAACAGAAACAGCGCATAAGCCGCCATTAAAGTGACTATGGTGCGTGCTGGCTCTTGAAAAAGGATTTTATAATCAGTTGCGATAGCCCTATGCACCAAGCGGACTGCTACCGGTGCATTACGCATTCGTATCGCTCGTCGTGCTAAATAACGCAATTGATAGGATCGAGTCCGTGCTTCCCACTCTTCCAAAAAATAGGGGGCATATCGCCGTGCTTTTTCTATCATGCGCCCCCATGAAGCGTACTGATTTTCTAGGTTACTAGATAGCCCGCCCGCATTCACTCGATATAATGTTAAGTCTTCCGATAGACCTTCAAATTGCCACTGAGTCAGTATAGTCATACGCACCCAACATTCAATGTCTTCGGATTGACGAAAACTTTCATCAAAAGCACTTTCTTCTTCACCCTGTAAATAGTGCAGCAGCGCAAGTTCTTCAAAAACTGCCCGACGTATAACGGGTGCCGATCCATTACCGACAGGATTGCGGCATAAGACATCAATCGCATTAATGCTGGTCAGTTTGGGTAATTGATAAATACCCAGTGGTTCTCCATTATCATCAATAAAAGCAGAACTGCTGAAACTAATACCCACTTTCGGTGAATTATCAAGATGTTCGACATGTTTGGCGAGTTTTTCAGGTTTCCATAAGTCATCCGAATCTAATAGGGCAATATATTGACCCTTCGCATGACGGATACCAGTATTTCTTGCACCGGCTAATCCCCGATTACGTTGTCGAATAATTTTAATACGGGGATCGTCAAATTTTTGACAGATTGTCAAACTCTCATCAGTACCGCCATCATCAACAATCAATAATTCAAAATCCGTAAACGTTTGATCTAGCACCGATTGAATACTCGCGGCGACATAGCGTTCAACGTTATAAACCGGCATAACGACAGAAACGGTTGGCATAATTTTTTCCTCTCCAATATCTGGAGTCCAAGATTTATCTTGGACTTAAGCGATAGGCACTTACACCTATTAGCGTCAAGATTGAACGACGTGGATCGCGCCATAAAATGGTCCAATCCGAAGCCAATGAACGTTTTAAATAGTTAAACGCAATTTTTTGCTCTATGCGTAATCGTAAAGCGCGTCGCGCTAAATAGCGTAAATAAATAGCTTTGGCACGCGCATAATGTTTATCTACAAATTCAGAAGCATAATCGCGTGTTATGGAAACCATTTTTTCCCAGCCGGCTTCCATACGGCTTAATTCTGAAGATAAGCCCGACTCACTGGCACGATATTGTACTAAGGCTTGAGAAAGCCCTTTTATTTTCCAATTGCTCCGCAATAGTACCCGAAATAACCATTCTTGATCTTCAGCAAAACTCATGGATTCATTAAATCCGCCCACCTCTGCGAACACTTCTCGCCTAACGGTTATATTAGAACTGGTGCATAAGGGATTTTCATAAAGTAAATGGGCGGGTTGCACTTCATGAAATGGTCCATTGGAATAAGTAGAGCTTGGTTCTCCAGTCTGAGTTAGGAACATAATTTTAGAGAAACTAACCCCAATACTGTTATCCTTTTCCATCAAAGCTAGGTGCAAAGCCAATTTATCAGGCGACCAAAAATCATCGGCATCTAAAAATGCAATATATTGAGCAGAACTCAAAGCCACGCCCGTATTCCGTGCAGCGGAAACCCCCTGATTAGGGGTGCTGTGTACTCGCACTCGTTTATCTCGGCGACAATATTCTTTAGCGATTTTTTCGCTATTGTCGCTAGAACCGTCATTAATAATGAGTAGTTCAAAATGCCGAAACGTTTGCGCCAGTGCAGAGTCTAGCGTTGCTGCTAAGGTTTCGGCAGCGTTATAACAAGGAATAATGATTGAAATTCTAGGTGAATATTTCATTTTAAATACCGCCGATATACCCAATAAGCAAAAACTGGTATCGCTAACAAATGCACCAATAAGATGCCGCTAGCAATTCCCATAAGTGACCAATTTAAACCGATAAAAATGGCTAAAGTAAATAAGCCGGTAAAGAGTATGCTCCAATAAAAGTCAATATTTGGTTTATCAAGTACCCGTAACAATTGTGAATTACTTCCTGCAAACAGTCTGGGAATAGCAGAGAGGCAGAGTAAAATTAAAATGGGAACGGCGCCAGCTTCTACCCAGCGTTCTCCGAAAATCAAAGGTACATAAATGGGCGCTAGTGCGCTTTGTAATAAAATAATAACAGGGACAATGAGACTAATGGTTTTTAGCGCATGTAAATATTTTTCTTTTAAATCAAGCAAATTGCCCTGTGCTGAAGCCAGATGGGGTAGTACAGCAGTGCTATAAGCTTTAATAATAGACATACTCATACCAATACCGGCATTACGGGCAAAATAGTAAATACCTAAAATTTCTAGTCCTAAAAAGCGTCCGATAATCAAATTATCCAAATTCAAGCGCAAGGTTTGTAATATTTCCACCCCCAGTACATGTTTACCAAAATGAAAAATCTCTCGCCAACGCTGAAAACCCATGCCCCAAGTCGGTTGCCAATTGATATAGCGGCGATAAAAAATCACCCAAATCGGTGCAACTATTAATTTCGGTAAAATAACCGCCCAAACCCCAAAACCCATCAGTGCCAAGGCTGCCGTCAATAAATTGTCAAGTGACACAGTGCCGCCCATTATTAAGGCGGTGATTTGCAAGTGCTGCTGACGTTGAATTAAATAGACTTGTACCAGTGCAGCCGGAAAAATTAAATACAGCCCTGACAGGGTTATGAGCATCCAAGCTAATTCTGTATCTTGATAAAACCAAGCCACTGGAAAGGCTAATAGACATTGGAATAACATCAAGGCAATATTAAGCAACCAATTGAGCCGATAAGCGGTGTTACAAATAACGGTTAAATCGGCATCTTTGGCTTGAATGATCTTCGCGCCCAACCCATTGTTAGTCAACACCCGAATCAATTCATAAATTGTCAGAGCAATTGCCACAACACCGTATTCATGGGTTGTCAACAAACGCGCTAATACAATCGCTGTCACTAACCGAGTGGCACGAGTCATTATTTCTGCTACCCCTATCCAACCGATATTTTTAGCAAAGCGACTGGATAGGGGGTTTTTGATTAGAGTAATTGACATATTTTTTGCGCAAGGTACGCCTTGCACTCCTGAGTATTAGACTTGTCCGTAAATAAAAAGTCAAAACCAGACCTGGTTAAACCCAAACCTGCCAGGTCAAAATCAAAACCCGAGCTCACTTGTGACTTTGACCTGGCAGGTTTTCTTTTCAACCTGCCAGGTCTGGTTTTTATTTTGATTTTTTATTGACGGACAAGTCTATTAATTAATACATATTAGCCTCTTTATAGTTCGACAAATACCAATCTGTAGCACGTTGTCCCCCACTTTGCACCCATGTTGCAAATTTATAGTAAACATAGGAAATGGAAATATGCTCAAAGGGGTAACGCCATTCTGTTGGAATATCCAACGCCCAAGGCAAACCGCTATGAGTTTTATAATAACGCTGCAAGTTAGCATCAGAGCTATCATCCCCTGTGCCTAATAATCCCTTATTTGCCAAATTGGTGGGAGAATGATCTGGCAAGTGTATTTCTAAACTGCGATCTTCCGTCCGATAGATAAACGGATTATAGGGCGGATAGGTGAGCAAATAGCGTTTTTGCGCTTGGTTAAAGCTTATTTGCAGATCAAAGCGTTGGGTATCGCCAGTACCACAATTATATTCCGTATTGAACAGTTGGCAGCCCTCCACTAAGGGTGTCATCACATGCGAATCCGTGAGCAAATTAAACACTAAACGATCTTGCCCACCTTCGGCAGATAAAGAAAAGGGTGAACCATGATTGTAAGACAATTGCGCGGTTATCAGCTCATTGGGGGCAACAGCACCTAAAGCGATGCTAAAACCATTTATCAACGCAGCGCCTCGCGCTTTAATAATGAAATCCGCTTCGATGTCTTTAATCTCACCCTGGGCATTGAGGACTTCTTTAAAGTGATAGCTCAAGACCAAATCATTGAGGTCATAATCGCCCGCAATCGGCCATAAATCTTCAAAAGCCAAAGTGCCCCGACCATTCTCAGCCGGATAATGGGCGGTAAAAGCACGTAGTGGATCCGTTGGAAATTCATCGTTAGTATCCAAAACGCCATCCCCGTCACTGTCTCCCGGATCGGGTAAGACTGGAATCGTGCCACGATTTATAGCTGCCTCCGGGTTTGCATGGATAATAAAGAGCAGATCATTGAAATCATGATCGCACCAAATCTCAGTACGCCGTATGTCTTCGATACCCAAAACAATACCGTTTTCTAAGCCAGCATCTAATAACACTGTATGGCGGCGTAAATCGTCTTCCCAAAGATCAGGTGCAGGTTCAGAATTGAGACCCTTTAAGGTATAAAACACCCAGCCATAATTCGGCTTCATCCAAGGTTTAATGCCCCCTTCCCATCCCCATTGATTAGGCGCGTACCAACCATCAGACGCCATCAAAAAGCCGATCCGGGTTCCCGCTGAAAAGTGCCCTAAATTAATCGTGTCACCAGTACGCAAGCCATTACTGCTGCCCCCTGAATTATGATAAGAGGTATTTGGGAAAAGCACTATCGATTCTGCTAATTCGTCATGGGACGTAGGCGGATTACCGTCAGGGTAAGTGAAATAGCCAAAGGCATTTTTAAAGCCCGCGCCTTCATGTACAAAAGTAATGGTCACATCTCCATCTTCTACTAATAATATATTGGCGCCATCGTCATCCGTAATATAATTAGGTCTGATGACGGGTACATTGCTGCGCTCTGGCAGGGCTATTGCTATTTGATTCAACAAATCATCACTGATTTCAGGTGGAGTAGAAATAAATCCATCCGTCGGTATGCCAAGACTGTCAAAAAAGTTCGCATCATACGGTCCGGTTATCGGCACACCATTTTGATCGATACCGTATTGATAAGTCCAACTTGGGATGCTTCGTGTCAATTTGCTTCTCATTTTTTTTTTTGCGAATAAGCCGTGTTTTTTGACGAAGAAGCACTCTTACCATCAAAGACATAGTCAATGCGGTTGTCAGTCACGGGGATATCTACAGTTGTATTGGACAAGCCTATAGCTGATGCTACCAGCCGCACTTTTTTGATATGGGCTGCTAATTGAACCGTTTGTTGAAACCGCCCATCTTTATCAGTTTGTCCTTCAGTGAGTAATTTACCGCTCGCCAATAAAGATAAAGTCTCACTGTCTAAATCTTCCAATTGTTCATTGACTTCCACTTCATCCAATAAAGAAAAATCTTCACCACTACTAGGCACATAGAGTTTCACGCTGACATAGCGCATAGGCGTGCCTCCCGGAGCAATGATTTGGATATTGATATCTACATTGCGATAAGTGTCATAAGAAAAATCATCGGGTGCTGTCAAATTTTCCAAGCTATCCAACTCAGAGTCAGTGACATTCCAAGTACCGTCTAGCTTAAACTCAACTGTGGCATTATAAGGCTTTTTCTCATACACCAGATGTTCAAAGCGCACTGATTGTGGGCCAATAATTTTGGCTGTGCCTGTTTTGAGATTAACCCACTCTGAAGCAGGTTGCGGTATTTCGCTCAGCAATTGCCAAGTGGCATCCGAATTGAGTTGCTGCATCACGTTATAACGTTGTCCATCATACTGAATGTCATTCAACTGAATCGTGTCTGTACTGACAATTTCCACGCTACCAGTACGAAAGTCTAGTGCAGAATTGTCTGCGTTGACATCACTAAAAAAACTACTCATGACCATCAATGTAAAAATGGTATAACAAGTTTTTTTATAAATGGCATAACAAGTTTCTTCATTTATATTTACATTCATAATTAATCTCCCTTGTGCAAGGTACGCCTTGCACTCCTGATGTCACATAAGTACCTTGCACATGATAGGTTGAGGTTTTACCTATATTAAACACAAGACTGATGAATGGTCGTATTTGACTGACGAATGGTGTTTACCTAATTTACCCGGCGCAAACAATCTGCAAAATCTGCTTGTACTTGCGCCCGAATCGGCTCGCTGTCAAA
>JBDLJY010000143.1:0-15928 GCA_039714115.1 Pseudomonadota bacterium
CAAGAGTGCCTAATTTCGCCCCTAACATAGTTCTCGAAGAACTTAAGCGGGTCACTTTAAAATAACTCAAACCGATGAGTTATTTATGGACAGTGACTATAGGGATAAGTCAAAACCGATACGACAGGGATTAGCAGTGATTTTTTTTCCAAGTCCATCATTGTTTTACTCCAAATCGTTGTAAAAGCCTTTTAAATTCCTCTCCACATTCAGGTGTAAAAGCTTCTTCCAAAAAACTGCCTTTGTATTTATCAATACCAAAACGAACTTTGACTTTATTCAGATGGTTTTGAATACCAGCAGTACGAGCCGATGAGGATGGACAATTTTTTGGATCAAAAACAACCAAATAAACGAATTTAGTACTAATAAGTTTCTTAGCATCAAGATTCACAATAGCAGCAGTCACACGTTCGTATAAAAGAATACTTGCCAATAGTTTAAACTGAAGCTTTTGTTTTTCTACCTTGACATTTTTACCTGCTTTGAATTCAACTAACAAAACATGCTCACTACCAAAAGCTAACATATCCACCGTGGATGGCTGGTTTTTTCCACTAAAATATTTCTGAGCGACTAGATCAAAATCAATATATTGTTCTTCACTGACACAAAGTGTACGCTCATTAGCATTATCATAACTAATTTCCGTCAAGGTTCGTTGACAATCCCCATACCATTGTTCAAATGCTGCTTGTAAATGTTGCATTAATTGTTTCCTAACACTGTTTGTTCCAATTTATGAAATGGTAAAGAAAGTGCATCAAACAGAAAACTTAAATCATCAGTGACTTCTTTGACTTTAACTCCTTCATTAGTTAATTCATTGAAATAAAAATGGGTTTGCTCCTTTATATTTATATCACTATAGACTTTTAAAGCTTCAATCAGATACGGGCTATGCGAGTTGATGAGTACATAAACTTTATGCTGAGTAACTAAATTGATAATCAATTCTGCCAGCAATAGTTGCCATTCTGGATGAAGATGATTTTCAGGTTCATCAATTATCAGTAATTGATCCGATTTCAATTGGTTATTTTCAGCTAGTCTTTGCATTAATCCAAAATATTTTATTCCGGTTGCTACATTCTTTAGTAAAATGGATTCATTTTGGCGTTGAAACACGATTCGTTTATCGCGTTGTTCAAAACTTCCCTGAATTATCTGACGAATATTCTTCACTAAATCATTCGTTTGATAATTTTTATCAATAGGGGTATTGGTAATTTTTAGATAAATATCCCAAAAAATATAAGGATATTTAATTGAAAACGGTGCTATGTTTTGAGTAATTTCTTGATTTTGTTTGAGACGTAAAACGGTATCAAAAAAATCAATTAAATCCCACACAAAGGGGGTTTGAATAAATGTGCTTTCTTTGAAAAAATGGGATGATTCTGGGTGGCGACATTCAAAGCGTACACATTGATGTTGAGAAAATTTGACTGAGTAAATGGGGATTCCTTTGTCTTGTACTATGACTTCTCCTTGATTTGATATTTGTGAATCAAATACTAGGTTCACCATGGTGTTCATAAACTGGCTGTGCTGATTAGCCACTGCCATGTTGTCTGCTTTGATGATGCTGAAAAGAACTTTACCAACTGTGCTTTTCCCTGTATCATTTTCACCAGCAATCACTGTTAAGCCATCAAGAATAATTTTTGCTTTTGGCAGTCGCCCTATGTGTTTAATGGTTATTTCCATGGTTTATTGAATGTTCTATACTATTAGAAAAGTTGTCTATCAGATGTAAGGTTTGCGTACCAACTTCAAAAGTTGGAGCAATTTATCAAAAAGCTGGGCTTGAGTCAAGAACATTTTTTTTCTATGCTGGACGGGGTATTAGTCTCCCAGAAGGTTTGTGGTTTATCATATTGGCATTGACGCGGAGCGTGGGAACGAGAAAACGTTACGGACGGGGTTGCAAACCCCGTCCAGCACTCAATACCATTAAGTTAAGCCAAACCTGCGGGGAGACTAATACCCTTGGTAATTTTTCGTAGGGGCAATCCTTTATGGTTGCCCTATCAACGACCTGCTGGGTATGGGTCTCCCAGCAGGTCTGAATTTGAGGGGTTTATCATACTGGCATTGGTCCAGCACAGCCCATATCTATACTTATTGTTTTGACTTATCTATTCTTAATTGTTATCCTTTTTCATTGCAGGACGCTCCGCGTCCTGTCAGGCATTCCCACGCTCCGCGCTCATCGTTATACACAAGTCTCATGGAAACCCAAAAATCAGATTTTTTTAAAAAATCTGATTTTTAACCTCTCCGAGACACTTGTGTATAACGATGAGCGCGGAGCGTGGGAACGAGAAAAAAAAATGGCTTGAGATACTTGACTTTTGTTAATCGCGTGCCATTATCACCGTGGTTTTACTTTTGTAGGACGAACAACCCTTTTTGTTGCCCCCAACAAGGTGGGCAACAAAAACACTACATTGATTTTAGGCGTTTCAAACGCGCCGAACACTATACATCGTGAGGAATATAGAGAACCACCGTGGAAAGAAGACCTAAAACACAATCAATCTCTTGGTTTGTCGATCTCAGAAAAATGGATAAGTTGGATTTAAACCCCTCATACCAACGTCGGAGTGTTTGGAGTTTAAAATACCGTGAATTTTTTGTGGATACCATTATCCATAATTTTCCGAGTCCAACCCTCTTTTTGATGAAAGATTATGATGTTCACAATAATGTCGTTTATCAAGTGGTTGACGGAAAACAAAGGCTAACGACTATTTTTATGTTTCTGGATGGTCAATTTGGGACTAGCGAAAATCAAACTGAACCGAGCCTCTCCGAAAAATATTTTACAGAACTGCCCAAAGAGATTCAAAGAAAGTTCTTAGATTATCAGATAATGATTGAGGAATTAGGTAATGCCGCTTCAAGTGAGATAAATGAGGCTTTTGATAGATTGAATAGAAATGTAGCGAAACTTAATGCTCAAGAACTTAGACATGCCCGCTATTCTGGAAAGTTTATCCATTTTTGTGAGACTTGGACCAAAAATCCTTGGTTCCAGAAATCTGCCATCGGCACACAGTGTCAGCGTGACAGAATGTCCGATATAGAATTTGTGTCTGAGTTAATCGTGCTGACGGAAAAAGGCATTCAAAATGGTAAAAACATACTTGACGACGTTTATGCTCAGTACGATGACGAAATACCTGATGAGACTCAACTTTATGATGCGTTTGAACGCATTCTTGAAGTGGTGAAGGCGTTGAATTTATCGAATAGTTCAAGTGCGCCCTTTGGTAATCGGGTTGATATTTACAGCTTATGGGCGGCGATTAGAGAAGTTCATAGTAATGGTGGCGCGATTCAAATTGAGGAAACTAGAAAAGCGCTTTTGAATTTCGCAGAAGAGATTAAGTATGGCTCAACTGCGTCGGGTCAAACTTACTCTAAACATGCTCAAAGTAATACCAATAGCTTTAACAGTCGGAAAAAACGGGCTGAAGTGATACGCTCGGTGATAGCTTTATGAAGATTCCAATTGAAGTGTCTACATTTGTCGCAGAATATGCTTCTTTATTTAACCGAGTTGAGGAAATTGCAGTTTCAGTTTTAACCAAAATTGCCCAAGCTCATAATGGTTTTTTTCAGTATCATAAGATAAATCATCAGAAACCGTATCAAAAAACCAACCCACTTTGACTATGATGATATCCATTTCATCATTTCACTCAAATTGGAAAAATTTGAAAAAGAGGGACTCATCCACAAGCTACAGTTAGAATTGCAACTCAAGACTCTATTGCAATATGCGATTGCCAAAGCAACCCATGATGTTCTTTATAAGGGGGACAAACAAAGCGCTCGCCAAATCCGACTAGCGGCCCAACTGAGGGCACTATTTGAAATGGCGGAAGGGTTAATGAGTCGATTAGAATTAGCTGATGAAATATTAGACTTTGAAGAAGATAAACTTCTTGAGTCGAGAATAAAAATATATGAATTCATTAAGGATAAATGGGATTTAATCGACATACCCTCCGATCTGAGACGCACAGCTATCACAATAGAAAAGTATTTGTCTTTGGCAAAAATAACATTTCAAGAATTGAGCCAAAAAGTAGAAGAAAATGATGAATATTCTAACATGCTATCTTTACGCAGCGTGGAACCTGTCACCGCTATTCTGGCGGTGCTAATAGAAATAAGTGGAGAAGAAATGATAAAGCGTGCTAAAAAAAGAAAAGTATTTTTCCTTGTCCCAAATGAGGCTGAGGAATTATTGCCCGTATTAAACAAGATTCCGCCTGATCTTAGAGTTGACTTATGAACAAAAAAAGGTGCGTAGGACGCACCCTACGCCCAAATGCCATATCGTGGCGGGCAACCACAAGGGATTGCCCCTGTCCCGTAGGGAACTTATCACGGCAGAAGGTAGGGGATTTGGAACTTGATAGTCGTATTGGAGTCCAAGATTTATCTTGGGCGAGCGCTCGTCCAAAATAAATTTTGGACTCCAAATTTGACGTTATAATTCTCCACTTGCTCCGGCTTTCATAATTTCCATCAATCTGTTACGAACGCTCAGGGCTAGTTGATGTATACGCTCTGGCAGCTTGGCTGAGGCAATGAATATATTTAGATCCATTGTGACAAACCATCCAGTGCCTTGCTTGTCTACAACTAATGTAATCCGACATGGCATATATGCGGCGTAATTTATGTCATATTCAATCATTTCCTTCGCAATTTTGGAATCGCAAAATTGAAATATTTCGGTGCGATTGACGTTTGGTAATCCCAATGCTTTATATTCTTCAGACAAAGGTTGATGGGCAACCAGTTTCATGTTTAACATGTTTGCATATAGTTTCATAGAGCTAATCGCTTCTTCTATTGAAACTCCTTCTTCAATTTGCATTTTGACGACGGTTTTGGCTATGTCATAAACTGGCTCTTCAGCAGCATATACCATTGTTGGTAGGAATAAGATAATTGCAATCAAACGTAGTCTCATAAATGTTTGTTTTCCTAAAATTAAACCTTAAACTGGATAATCAGCCAATCCGGGGTTATCATCCACATTCACTAATTTTGGTGTGTTGATTTTGTCTAGTTTTACTTCTTTACGATCACGCAAATAGTCGGCGACAACTTCCCAAACTGGTTTTCCCGGCGATTGGCTTCCAGTTGTTGCCCAGCCGGCTACTTTGTAGCGTTTGTTCATCTCAATGGTTGTGCCATCATCCAACGTCATGTTACTGATACGCTGATTGATGGTTTGTGTGGGATCACAGACATAATCCATGCCACCAACGCGCACCATGTCTCCTCCTTGTTGTCGGTAAGAATCGGGGTTGAATAGGTTGTCACAGACGTCTTCTAAAATCATTTGAATCTCTTGTCCGCTCATTTCCCGTACATACGTTTCAGGATAGGTGATGCAGGTTTGGTTTAGCACCTCTTCCATGGTTATTTCTTGGTTAGGTAATACTGTTGTGCCCCAACGAAAGCCGGGTGAGAGGGCTATTTGGGCGTCGCCTTGAATACGCAATGCGTCACAAATCAGTTGATCAAAGGTGCCGTTGAAGTTGCCACGCCGATATAGTGTTTGATCGGTAACGCCTAGTTTTTCGGTGAGTTTGGCTATATAAGGGGCTCGTACTTGGTCAATATAGGCTTGCATGTCTTTATCGGCTGCTAGTAAATTGCTAAAGACTGGCAATAGGCGATATTGGTAGTCTTTGATTTTGCCGTTTTTTACGTCAAAGTCGAGTACGCCAAGGAATTTGCCATTGGAGCCGGCATTGCAAACCAATGTCATTCCGCCACTATTTTTGATTTGGCTCGGTTGTGGTACGCCATCGTGGGTATGTCCGCCTAAAATCACGTCTATGCCACTGACTCTGGCTGCCATTTTTAAGTCGACGTCCATGCCGTTATGCGATAAGACTACGATAATGTCGGGCTTTTCTTGTACACGCACTGTGTTGACTATTGATTGCATCTCACTTTCCCGAATGCCAAATGTCCAGTCGGGTATGAATCGTGCTGGGTTGGCTATGGGGGTGTAGGGAAACGCTTGTCCTATGATTGCTACGCGCACTCCGTTTAAGTTTCGCATTGTGTAGGGTTTAAAGGCATGTCCAGTGTCTTCGTCGAAAGCTGGGGCTCCTTCAAATAGGGCTTCGTCTTTTACGAGGATATTTTGGGCTATGAATTCTCCTTTGAACTTTTTTAGGTTAGCTAATATTTCTTCAGCTTGGTAGGTGAATTCCCAGTGTCCTGTCATAATATCTACGCCTAGCCGATTACAGGCTTCAACCATGTCTTGTCCTCGCGTCCAATAGGCAGTGCCTGATCCTTGCCAAGTATCGCCACCATCAAGCAATAAGGTTTTTTCATGGCCATAGTTGTCACGTAAACCTTTGATTAGCGTGGCTAAATGGGCAAATCCTCCTACTTTTCCGTATTTTTCTGCCGCCAGATCATAGTTGAGATAGGTAAAGGCGTGTGCTTCACGAGTATTGGGTTTGATGCCAAAATGTTGTAGGAGTTGGTTTCCAACGAGATGCGGTGCTCTGCCACGCATATTTTTTATTCCCAGATTGATATTGGGTTCTCGATAATATGTTGGTAGTAGTTGGGCGTGGCAGTCTGTCAAGTGGAGTAATCGCACTTGACCAATATTGGGAATATCGTAGGGATCATTTGGCGTATCTGCTAGAGTTTTTGGTAATAAACCTGAGACTCCGGCGATAGCCATTAGTTGTGTAAATTGACGACGATTCATTGGGGTTCTTGCTTGTTATGTATTTTTGAAATGGTTTCGGGAAATCCGCTCCGCTCCATTCCCGAAACAAAAGTAATGGCGTTGCTATTTTATAGTTGTGTCTGCTTCGCCACTGTTGCCTTGGTTGTCTTTCCAAGTCAGTTTCACCGATTCACCCACTTTGCCACCCTCAAATTGGAAAGCCAAATAAGGATTGGCTGAAACTCCACCGCCCCACTCTGCTGACATTACGATTTGTCCATTGTGCGTACAAATCACTTCTTCGATGTAGTGAGCTTCTGTCACTTTGCCATCCCGATCCTTGCCCTTGGTTTTCATGGGATGTTTGATCAGCACTTTTACTTCGGTGAAGTCACCTTTGAGCTTAGCTCTCATTCGGGTTTTGTATGACATAATTGAGTTCTCCTGTTTAACCGCCACAACCACCAACGGTTATTTTAACTTCTTGGCTGGCTTTGTAGAGTTTGCCATCGGCTTTAACCACAGCAATAACATTGCCAGTGCGACCCATTTTAATCCTAGTTTTGAGCCAACCTTTGCGATTACTGGCAAAGTTAAACTTTGCCACTAATGGCATCGGATTTTTCTCCGCTAGAACGGTAATGGATTCTACTTTGGCTAAGTCAGCCGTGATTTCAATCGGTACAACTTTGCCGTTTTCGGCGATATCGGGTGCCTTGATTGTGATTTTATCACTCTCCTCTATTTGGGCACCTTTAAACAAATTTTCCAATGAATTATCAACCGATTCGGCTTGAAAAGCGGCGACTGGTTTTTCTGCCATGACGGTTGATGGTAGGATGATTGCTCCGACACTCAAAGCAACCGCTTTGCGGAGAAAGGTTCTACGTGATTTATTCACTTTTTTACCCTCCAGGGTTTAAAAAAAAAGAAATATCTTAAACGTTACGGACGGGGTTGCAAACCCAATGCCAGTATGATAAACCCCCAAAACGTTCTATTGTAGGGTGGGCAACGTCTTTTTGTTGCCCACCGTATCGGGGCAGGTGGGCAGCAAAAACACGCTGCCCACCCTACATAAAATCCTTGATCCCTAACTTTTTATATTTAATGGCGAATCCCAGGAATACTAAGCATTCGCCCATTGTTCTTCACCATCAAATAAAGTTCAATGTCACCATATTCAGGTGCATCCGGTGGCAAATCGTTAGCGCGAACTGAGACGTTACACCACTGAAAACGTTTACGGATGTCCCAAGTTTCTGTTCGACTGGTGCGATAGGTGGGAAAATGGTCCATCATTCCGACGACTGTGGTTAAATATTGTCCCCGTATCCATTTGTTAGAACTGATAACATGACAATCCGTACAGGCTAGATTCAATTGGCCAATTTTCCGCTTCACCAGTTCTTCACCGCGTCTTAGGGCAATGCGCGTGTTCATGTCGCTGGTGTTTATGGATATGGGTTGTCCATTAGCTAAGTAGCGTAAATAAACCGCGAAGCCTAAATTTTCTTCTGTTTGGGCTAAATATTCTGCCCCAGTAGTCGCCCGCGCATGACGGGTGACAAATTCTTCTACACCAAGGACTTTATTCAGACGCGGTTCAACCTTGGGCATATGAACGGCCCAATTGCTAAAGGTTTTTTCAGGTTCGCTATGGCAATCTTGGCAAGATTTGCCTTTTGGTCCAACTTGGCTATAGAGTTCTTCGCCAACAGCGACAGCGAACATGCCCGGATTTTCAAATTCATCTAAATTATCCCGCGTCTCAACCGGTACAGGACGTTTTTCTGGATTGTCTTCAGGGTTGTCGAATTTAACGGGTTTTGTCAATGTCTTTAAGTAAGATACAATGTCCATAATTTCGGACTTGTTTAGTATCTTATTTGAGCCAAAAGGTGGCATGACGGTTGTTGGATTGTAAATCCTGGCATCGTACACGTAATTAAACAATAACTCTTCTGGCAATCCCCAATTTCCAACGGTTGAGATATTAAGTCCAACGTTCCCGGATAAGGAGACATCGGGAAAAATGTGACAGGCGGCACAATTGCCTTTTTTGCGATTTGTCATCAGTTTCCTGCCATTAGCGGGATCACCCTTAATCGGAAGATCAACGGGCTGGATAAAAGATACTGGGTTTGTTACACCCTGTTTTAGATTACAGTAGTTGTTCCAGTTGGTTTGTTTCCAAGCGCTATAACGTTGCCAAGGTGCTGCATGAGCGGGTTTTTCGAGTTCGAGTGGTACCGTTGCTGACATTTGATCCGCGATAACGGTAAATGGCATAGTCAAGAGCATAGCCGATAACAGGTGTCGCCGCAATAATGTAGTTGTGGACATTTAATATTGTTCTCCTTTAATGTTTGAACAGCGGATTTATGGATATAACGGTGAAGTTGGATTATTAAAAATCTACTTGAAAACGCATTTGGAGAATGTTTGGATCGTCATCTCCAACAGCGTCACCCTTGGCATTGGCATCTTGATCATTGTCGACAATAATATAATTCAGCAACAAGCGAGTTTGTTTGTTGAGATACCAATTTATACCCACGGTGATGTTTTCTTCTTGACCACCGGTGATAGGGCCATCATTTAACTCAAGCACGCTATAACGGGCTGCGAATTCCCAAGCGCCTCCTTTATTTTTTGGCTTGATGCGCCCAAAACTACCCTTTTTGGCATTATAAGGCCGCGATTCTCCGGTGAGAAACCAACTGCCATATACATACCAACCATTAAAAGTCACTTCGGAGAGTTCATCCCCACGGTTAATATCAGTGCGGATATATTCTCCTTGCAGAGAAAAGGCATCAAAAACGCTGGCCACTTCAAGGCCATACACGCCTGAATGAGTGACGTTTGTTATTGTGCCGGTGTCAACATATCTCATGCCAGTGATATGAGATTCGGGGCGGGCACGAATTCTCAGTTGTTTATCGCTATTAGGCGTGCGGTATGATCCCGCTATACCTAAATGCATACTACGTGTATCGGACAGAATCGGTGCATAAGTGAATCGAGCGGTCGTACTCCAGCCTTCGTTACCTTCATTACTGGCATCAGCCTTAAACGATTCACCAAAAATACCAGCGGCAGCATTCCAATTTTGTCCTGAAGTCTGGGTATTGATACCGATACTGCGTCCCGATAAAAATACGTTATTTAAAGCTCGTTCCATAAAAGTTATATGTTTTGAGCTGGTGAGCCCTTCTAGGCTAAACGGTTCTATGGTATGACCAATGGTGATTTTAGCCGGCTTGAAGCCTTTGTAGAAGATAGCGGCCTCTTTGACATCCCCTCTACCAGCGCTAAAATCAACGTCAAAGTCAAAACCCCAGTCTTTAAACAGAGTACCTCCCAGTTCCAAACGTGCGCGACGAAATTCGGTGCCATCTCCCAAAGGATTTTTGTCCTCATCGTAAAAAGCGGCATCAATCATAAGGCGACCCCCTAGATCAAAGGAAAAACGGCCATCAGGGGTGGATACCGTAATCCCGCCGTCAGTTTTTACTGACATTCGCTCGTTGTCGGCATAAACGTTATTGAAAGCCGTTGCTGTTAGCAACATGCAAATGGTAATAACAAATTTCATGCATAATTTCCCCTTGTCGTTCTTACAAAAAACTTAGTTTTTGTGTTGATATATTTGTCTGATAAGTCTATAGTAACGTATGTCAAACTTTAATATCGTACCTACCTGTGTTCAGATTCGGTTATATGGCTTAAATTTGAGATGCCAAGTCTTTTTTTTTAAATAATTTTGTCTATAATGTTTCTATTATTTTCTTATATTATTATGTGTTTATATAAGTTTATGCTAATATTAAGCGCAATAAACGTTATGGAGCAGGTTGCAAACCTGCTCCGGCAAAGGAGATTTAATATAAGTACATGGATTTACGGAATAAGGGGATTGGGGTGTGGGGTTGCTAACCCATCCGGCGCAATTCGCAAATCCAAGATAAATTTTGGACTATATCCCCGGTATCAGAAAATAATTGAAATTGTTATCTTGTATTCGGAGTCCAAGATTTATCTTGGACGGGCGCTCAAATCCAATCCTCCCAAGAAAAATATTTGTTGTTTCCTTTGATTTTGCGATGCCATTTTAGTGAAAAGCAATTACAGAAAAAATTTAAACATGCTTTTGCTTTTGGTATAACTGGCAATTGCAATCCATCAAATATAGTTGCTTTTAAACAGTCATTGTTAGATCATATTATTGACACTCAAACGGTGATGATAAAAGGCAGTTATAGAGGATATCCCGTTAAACACTTTTTCAATCCAATAACAAAACTTAATGTAATGTGCCAAAACCATAAATTTTTGTCAGCATGGCATTTAGGTATGAAACAAGAAAAGCATCTTTTATTAAATGGAGATATAATATGAAACTTACAATTTTACCGTATGAAACTCTTACAAATTCCTTTGTTCAAGGACAATTATCGGCTACCAAGTTTGAAACGGAATTTTTAAAATTATTTGAATACGACAATACCGATTTTACTGAAGAGGAGTATAAAATACTCAACACTCTATTTTGGGCTGTTGAAAATTTTTGCTCTCATCCTGAATTGCGTGATGATGGTGATTTAGATGAAATTCAATTACGAGAGGCTGCTAAAGTAGCTTTGAAAAGTTTAGAGGCAACAGAACAGTCATTTACAATACAGGTTAAGCCAGATTTTGAAATTTCAGAAGAATTAGAAAAACGGTTAAGTAGTATTATTGGTAAACAACTTGAATGTATTTTACCACAAGTATTAGAAAAAGTTTTATCAAAGAAATTGGAAGAAATTTCTTTAAATAAAACCTTATTTGATAATTCTAAACTTACAAGTCAATGACAGTTTTCTCCTTGCGTCGATATGACAAGCTGCCAATGCCATTAAGTTAAGAACAACTGATTGATTTTATTATAAAAAGCTGTGCAGGACTGGGAAGTTCTCTACGGGACAACGTTTCAGCCTTAAAACGTTGCGGACGGGATTGCAAATCCCGTCCGGCCATAATCTTGGCTAGAAAATATAAGTACAGGGATTTACGGAATAAGGGGATTGGGGTGTGGGCTATTTATAGTCTGTCCGTTTTGGTTTGAGGTGGATCATGATTGATCTCGCTATTGTTTATTATCTCTGTGCCATTCCTTGAGCCAATCCCCTTATTTCGTCAATCCCTGTACTAAGGTTTTGTTGATCTTGGGCTGGGACATATTGCGCTTACAACATCGTGGGCTATTTATAGTTTTGTCCGTTTCGTTCCGGCAAAGATTTTGGCTCGATAAGAGAAATCCGATTTTTTCAAAAAATCGGATTTCTTTTTGTGGTTGCACTGCCAAGATAAATCTTGGACTCCTTTATATCTTATGGTATTATCTTGCGTGGCGGCATAGATATTTAAACATGAGTACAGGGATTTACGGAATAAGGGGATTGGTGTGTTGGTTGTTTTATGTCTGTCCGTTTTGTTTTGAGGTGTTTGTGCTCCGCTCCGTTGTAGATTTCTCCTTGCGTCGAAATGACAAGATGTCTTATGGTGTAAACTTGCTCCGGCGCAATAGCTTTAAACCCTGCTTTTTACAGGCAATAAAAAAAGTTTGGCTAAAATATAAATTTTTTTATATGCACTAAAACTTTAAAATATATAATACTTTCAAATATTAATAAAAAAGCTGATCTCTTAATCAGTCGCACTAATAAAAATATTTTTGATATTAGCATTTTTTAGTACAATACTTAGACGGAGTGCAAGGCGTACCTTGCACAAAATTCGTAAATAACTAAGCAAGGAAATTTTATGTTAAAGATGCTGATTGTATATCTAAGCCTATTTGGCTTGACGTCCGCAGTCAATGCGACGCAGATTGACGTTAATGCCTTCACAAACTGTGCAGCTGTCACCGACATTCCTGAAGTAGAATGTGAAGCTCTTGTCGCTCTTTATAATAGTACCAATGGTGATGATTGGTATAATAAGAAACTGTGGCTTAAGAAGAATAAGGCTTGTCGTTGGAATGGAGTGGAATGTAGTGGTGGGCATGTGTCGGAGCTTTCTCTGCCTGATAACAATCTCATTGGCTCAATCCCAAGTGAATTGGGAAATTTGACTAATTTGAAGTCTCTGTGGCTGAATTCTAACTCACTTACGGGCTCAATCCCAAGTGAATTGGGAAATTTGACTAATTTGAAGTCTCTCTGGCTGGGTTACAATAAACTCATTGGCTCAATCCCAAGTGAATTGGGAAATTTGACTGATTTGACTGGGCTTTACCTGTCTGACAACAATCTCACCGGTTCAATCCCAAGTGAATTGGGAAATTTGATTAATTTGAAGTCTCTGTGGCTGGCTTACAATGAACTCACCGGTTCAATCCCAAGTGAATTGGGAAATTTAACTGATTTGACAGGGCTTTGGCTGAATTCTAACTCACTTACGGGCTCAATCCCAAGTGAGTTGGACAATTTGGCTAATTTGATAAAGCTCTATCTACATTCCAATCAACTCACGGGCTCAATCCCAAGTGAATTAGGTAATTTGACTCATTTGGAGCGTCTCATTCTGAATTCTAACGAACTCAGCGGTTCAATCCCAAGAGAATTAGGCGATTTAACTAATTTGGAATATCTCCATCTGGATGAGAATAATCTCTGTGAAGATATCCCATTGAAATTGAAAAGCCTGTCTAACATTCCCTTACCTGATGGTTGCTGGAGAGGTAGCTGTTTAAAATTAGATAACAACCATCTAACCGCCTCTAATTCCAAACTAATCATATGGCTCGATAGCCATAACCCCGGCTGGGATGAGACACAAACCCCTTGTCTTCCAGAATGCAAACTACAATTCTCAGATGCTACCCACACTACAACCGAAAACGGCGGACAAATAACTATCACGGTTACCCGTACAGTTAACAGTGACGGTGCTGTGTCAGTAGGCTACGCCACCAGCGACGATACTGCCGCTGCCCCCGACGACTATAGCCAAACATCTGGCACCTTAAATTGGGATGATGGCGATGACGCTGATAAGACTTTTCAAGTGGATATCGTTGACGATGGTATTCCTGAAAGTGATGAAACATTTGTCGTCAGTTTAGGCAATCCCACCGGCGGTGCCGAATTAGGTGAGCCAGATACAACAGTGGTGACGATCACGGATGATCCGGCTTTTAGCTGCGATAACCATACTGGCATATCAAAAAAAGAATGCCAAACCCTTGTCGCACTCTATGATAGTACTGAAGGTGCAAAATGGACGGATAATACCGGATGGAATGTGACAAATAGCCCTTGTGATTGGTACGGAGTCAATTGTCAGGGTGGACATGTAACAGGATTAGAATTGGGGAACAACAACCTAAAAGGTTCAATCTCGAAAAAGCTCAATAAATTGAAGAAGTTGGAGCTAATGTTGCTGAACGACAACGAATTGAGTGGAAAAATCCCTAAATCCTTGATGAAGCTGAAGAAGTTGATTGAGTTAGATTTAAACAATAATTGCTTGGAGACGAAGGTTTCTAAGAAGTTGAAAAAATGGCTTAATGAGATTAATCCCGGTTGGGATGAAACTCAATCTCCTTGTCCTTAAAAAGCTTAAACGTTACGGAGCAGGTTGCAAACCTGCGTGGCTTAAACTTGCGTGGCGACATAAAACGTTTCGGACAGGGTTGCAAACCCTGTCCAGCATAGTTCAAGCTTCGCGTCGAAATGACAAAGATAGCACAGGGATTTACGAAATCAGGGATTGGTGTGTCCGTTTTATAGTGGTTTTTTTTAATCCCTTATTTCGTCAATCCCTGTTCTGTGTTGTATTCAGTCAATCCCAGTATTGATGTGAATTTAGAAGTCCAAAGATTCCAACCCCAAAAACGCTAAATCCGCCGTCAACACTCCATGCTCTTGCATCCACATTTCAACATCAGATTGAAATCCCTTGGCACTCAAATACACTGGACATACATCTGGCTTGGCGGATGCGCTTCTTGACGATTTTTCACTTCAAACACTAATGCCCAACAATTCTTTGTATCCTCTCCCGACGCTAATACATCTAATTCTATCACCGTCGTTTGAGGTATTTGTAGATGATAATTCGTCCAAATTATCTCAAATCGGCTCGCTTCTACCAAACTGAGTTGGTTTTTCAACTCTTTAGCATTCTCTTTAATCGGGCGAACCTTTTGTCGAAAATTCTCTATCGGCTTTCCTCGGTATTTATTTATCTCCCGAAAAACCATTAACTCTAACATTCTGCCCTTGATCTCATTCAGTGCGCCTTGTAACGACTTTTTCTCTTTTGTCCATGATAGGCGCCGGGCAAACGACGTGCCGAAGCCTTGCAGTCTTTGTCATGAAAAACATATTCTGTCATGTATTGAATTTCATCGATCATGATTAGAAAAAAAACGTTTTCTTTGCCCGCGAAAACGCCGGGGGCACTAAATGCCCAATTGATCGCTTGCCCAATTTGTTCCTTTTCAAGATAATCTTGAAAATAATTGATATCCTTTAGTGCGTTTTTGTCGTTAAGCTCTTTCGCCATTTCAAGGAGTCTTAAAAAATTCCAAGGGCGATTTTCAAAGTCTAAAATGGTCCGCGTTTTAAACGATAAATATTGGCTCATAAACGTGCGATAATAAACGTCAATAAACTCCAATGCCCATTGTTCAGAGTCTTGCACTTCAATATAAAACGGAATAACCGATCCGTTTTGATTCCACAAAATATTAAACAGTCGTACAGCGGATTAACGGATTGATCGGATTGGCTTAATTTTGGCGTAGGGGTTTTGTTGTCTAAATCGCTCTTATAATTTTAGCTGGGTGTGGGTTTTATTGAGGTTGTTCTTGTGTTTTAATCCCTTTATTTCGTCAATCCCTGTGCTGGGTTGTGGTTTTATTCGTTGTTGAACATTAGCTGTACTGATCAAACGTCAGGTGAGTACAACTAATGCTCAACATCGAATAAAACAATAAGAGATTTTTTAGTTTTGGTTTCGGGAAATCGCTCCGCTCATTCCCGAAACATTGTTGTTGGGGATTTCTTCTAATGTTTAGTTTTCATTTTCGTCTCTATTTAACCGATACATTTTTATTAACAAATGTTTCCATTCGCTAACATGCCCCGAAGGGGAGGTATCTCTCAAAGCTTGAAAACATCTCAAGCGCATTATGGCAAC
>JBDLJY010000144.1:0-15832 GCA_039714115.1 Pseudomonadota bacterium
AATTAGTCCCTGAATTTATCCAGCAAACCACTGTTTATGATAATCCTGCTATTCAAAAACGCTTTGTGCGTTATGAAGATGAACATATCCGCGAAGCCGCTTTAATTTTAGAAGGCATCACTTGCGCTGCTTGTGTTTGGTTAAATGAGCGTCATTTGCGTACCCTGCCCGGTGTCATAGATGTGCAAGTCAATTATTCCACACATCGCGCCCGCATCCGTTGGGATGAGTCGCGTATTCATTTAAGTGACATTTTACAAGCCGTAAGCCGTATCGGTTATATCGCTCATCCTTACGATCCCGCCCGTCAACAAGAAATCCTTGATCGTGAGCGCAAACAACAATTACGCCGTATTGGCGTTGCCGGTGTGCTAGGTATGCAAGTGATGATGCTTTCAATCGCTTTATATGTGGGGGCAAGGGAATCAGAATTTAAGTTATTGTTTTATTGGATTAATTTTATACTGACCACGCCTATTTTGCTATACGCCGCTCAACCCTTTTTCAAAAGTGCATGGCGCGATGTGACGCATAGGCAAGCCGGCATGGATGTGCCCGTTGCATTAGGTATAAGTCTCGCTTTTGTGGGCAGCCTTTGGACAACGCTCAGTGGCAATAATGGACATGTTTATTATGATTCAATTGCCATGTTTGTGTTTTTTCTGCTGACGGGGCGCTATTTTGAACTCGTCGCTCGGCAACGCAGCGCACAAGCGGCTGAAAGTCTTGTGCATCTAGTGCCAAGCATGGCGACTCGTTTAAGTGCAAAGGGAGAAGAATTAGTCTTAGTAGCAGATTTAGTTGTCGGAGATAGAGTACTCATCCGCCCCGGTGAAAATATTCCCGCCGATGGCACTATTTTAGAGGGACATTCCAGCGTT
This sequence comes from Pseudomonadota bacterium, assembly GCA_039714115.1. Taxonomy (GTDB): domain Bacteria; phylum Pseudomonadota; class Gammaproteobacteria; order Beggiatoales; family Beggiatoaceae; genus Thiomargarita. The sequence continues at coordinate 882 of JBDLJY010000144.1, forward strand.
GATGAATCTTTGCTCACTGGCGAAAGTTATCCTCTGACTAAAAAGTTGGGGCAGCCTGTGATTGCTGGCACCGTGAATATTGATAATCCCTTAAAAATGCAAGTCAACAAAATCGGTGTCGATACGGTGCTTTCACACATTTTACGTTTACTGGAACGCGCCCAAACGGAAAAACCGGCACTCACGCAACTAGCGGATCGCATCGCATCATGGTTTGTGCTCGGAGTGCTGCTGTTAGCCTTCAGCGTAGCAATGTATTGGTGGCATATCAATCCAGATGCATGGCTAGCGATTACGCTCTCCGTCTTAGTCGTGACATGTCCTTGTGCCCTATCATTGGCAACGCCCACCGCTATTACAGCCGCTACCAGCACCCTGACTCGTGCCGGCTTACTGACAACACGGGGACATGCTTTAGAAAGTTTAGCACGCGCTACCCATTTCGTTTTTGATAAAACGGGGACGTTGACGGATGGACGTTTACGCTTGTTGGATACGCACACTTTTGCAGATTTTAGTCCAGCAGATTGTTTACAGTATGCTGTCGCCTTAGAGCGGCAATCTGAACATCCCATTGCTCGCGCTTTGGTAGAGGCTTGTTCAAAGGAAGGGATGAGTGCCACCGAGGTGACTAATTATCCGGGGGCGGGGATGCAAGGAGAGATCGCGGGTAAACGCTATTTTGTTGGTACGCCCGCCTTTATTAGTACACAAACTGGACTAAAAATTAAAGTAGAACATTTACAAAGTGAAGGCAATACGCTAGTTTTATTCGCTGATGTTCACAGACTTTATTGTGCATTTCTCTTTGGCGATGAAATTCGCGCTGGCGCACGAGAATTAATCCAATCCTTACAACAACAAGGCAAATCGGTTAGCCTATTGAGCGGCGATCATGCGCTCGCTGCACAGCGCGTGGCAAAGGCAGTAGGGATTAAAGAAATCGGCTATGCCCAGAGCCCAGCCGATAAATTGCAAGCAGTCAAATCACTACAAGAAAAAGGTGAAATAGTTGCTATGATAGGTGATGGCATCAATGACGCGCCGGTGCTGGCACAAGCGCAAATCTCGATTGCAATGGGCGGGGGCACACAAGTCGCCCGTGCCACTGCGGATATGATTTTATTGACAGAACAATTGCCCAATTTATTGATAGGCATTAATACTGCCCATCAAACACTGAAAATTATTCGCCAAAATGTAGCTTGGGCAATCGCTTATAATTTATTGGCTTTACCGGCAGCAGCAGTGGGTTGGGTGGCACCTTGGATGGCAGCGATTGGGATGTCTTTCAGCTCCTTGTTAGTGGTTGCTAATGCACTGCGTTTAGTTCGGCGGAGTCAAAAAAAAACTGATAACTGATAACTAAAATGGATATACTGTATTTATTAATACCCATCTCATTGGTACTGATAGGGCTGATTATCTGGGGCTTTTTGTGGGCGATCAAATCGGGTCAATTTGACGATTTAGAAGGTCCAGCCCATGAAATTTTAATGGATAATGACGATTTGCCGTGTTCAAAAAGTCCAAGATAAATCTTGGACTCCGAATAGACAGGGGGGGGGGTTATGCAGCGACACCAGATTTTCTAGCACCGTAGCGACGGCGGAATTTATCCACACGCCCTGCGGTATCAACGATTTTCTGTTGCCCCGTATAAAAAGGATGGCAAGCGGAGCAAACTTCAATATGTAAATCTTTGCCAATCGTTGAACGAGTTGTAAAGGTATTGCCACAACTACAAGTAACGGAGACATCGTTGTAGGCTGGATGAATCTTAGGTTTCATAATATTTTAAATCTCGAAGTGTCAGTGCCTAAAAAAAAATCATTTTACTGAAAACTGCCTGAAACAGCAAGCGTTATTGATTTAGGAGTCCAAGATTTATCTTGGACACTTAATGTGACAGCCACTTTCTGAGGCCAAATTGTTGTTCGCTAAAATTGACCGTTTCTTTATCGCGGCGCAAAAGCCGCCATAAGGCACGACTATGCCGACGAAACATATTTATTAGGCGTACTGGGTAATAAAGATAAATTCTTGGAGAATTTGGGGGGACGGGGTACAAATCAGCCATTTCTTCTCTGGAAGGAAAAAGCCTGTTCAAAACAATGCCAGCTTTCTCCGAAAGGTGCTTGGATTTCCAAAATTTTACGAGATTGTTAGAGGGTGGCAAAACAATATCTTCAAACTGAGCAAAGACTTCCTCCCTAGCCCAAGACACCAGTCGCGGCTCGAAATTCTCCGGCTTAAGTGTGTCTAATACCTCATTCGGCACAGCAGCACCAAACTCAGTTTTAGCTAAATAAAGCGCCAGATAAATAGAATTGTTCGCGCCCCACTCGCGGCTACGAAGCCCTACTTGTTCCCAATCTATGTCGTAATGTCGGAGAGTTTCCCAAATGTCATAGAGGGGTCTTAGCCCGAATTGAAAAATATGGTGAAATGCAGCGTGCAAACACAAATGCAATAACAAATCCTCTGGGGACAAAACCAAGGTTTTGATCCCCGCAATCGTCTCAGCTTGCGCTCTTTTCCACAGTCCATCAACATCTATTGTAAAGGGACTGGTTGGATATTCAATCGTCCAGTGAATTTCAACGCTGGCATCTGGTTTAGTAAGAGCAGGCAATTGGTGGAACTCCGCACATATTTCTTCAATATCACGCTCTCTGGATGAACTATAACCCATCTCCAGCAATTTTTCCTCCGCTCTCAACAAGTCAGTTTTTCTGACTAAGATATCCAGATCATTCATCGGTCGCAGGGCTATGTTACCGTAAACCTTTTCCGCTATATGTGCCCCCTTCAGCACGATAACAGGAATACCCTCTTTTTGTAAGACAGAAAGTATTTTTGAAAGCTCCTTGTAAAGGGCTGTATTCACCCAAATATTAGCGATATAAGCCGTTTTTAATTTCTTCATTAGCGGGGCAGGCACACCAATATTTTTCAAGCGATGATAAAGCAAAGGTGTCACACGATATTTTTCCGACACTTGAAAAATGGACTCCCAATCAGCCGTTGAGTTCACGGCCTTTCCACAAAGACAATCCCATAAAAGTTGCCCCATCGTTTCTTTATCCATTAATTACCTACCTGCTATTTAATATGTGAGCAAATGTGATCGCTCACGGTTTAATTCACGATTCCTCCAAGCTGGTTGCTTCTGGAAATACTTCCAAAAACAGAGCCGTCTTGTCCCCGTGCGTCTTCGTTCCCGGTTAGCCCCCGGTACTTAAAACTCGTTAATAAACAAGAATGCGTGTGCCTTCTCGTTCAAGATTTATAGCGGCATTTAAATCACGATCAATTTCAAAACCACAATTATGACAATGATAAGTACGTTCAGAAAGCTTCAATTCCTCTTTTTTGTGATCGCAATTTGAACATTTTTTTGAAGATGGAAACCATTTTGAAACGGTCGAAATCCAATTTCCAAAAAGGCCCGCCTTATAGTTAATTTGCCGTTTTAATTCAGAAAAACCCATGTCGCTTATGGCTTTTGCTAACTTATGGTTTTTCATCATTCCCTTCACATTCAAGTTTTCAAGGCAAATTATCTTGAAGCCTTGGCAAAGATGATGAGTCAGCTTATGTAAGCCATCTTGACGAATACAACGAATACGGTAATGAAGTCGTGCTATCTTCATTTTTTGCCGATTGTACCGTTTGGAACCTTTGGTACATTTAGCTAAATGCCGTTGCATTCTAGCCAGTCTACGACTCAACTTTTTTAAAGGTTTGGAACCTTCCACTGCTTCACCATTTGACAAAGTGGCTAATTTATTAATGCCCAAATCAACACCAACAACTAAAGCTTGGTTCTCGCTCTTTTTGAGTGGTGCTGTGTCCATTTGAACACTAATACTTATAAACCATTTATCTGCCGCACGGGAGACGGTTGCGGAGAGAATCTTTCCAGAAAATCTGAGCGATTCGGTTAATTTAACCCAACCTAACTTAGGAATTCTTACTTGATTTTCCGAAATTTTAAATTGATCATTAGAAAGGTAGAATGAATCGTGTACACTGTTTTTATTTTTAAAATGTGGGTATCCACCAATATGCCTAAAAAAATGCTTAAAAGCTGTACCTAAATCAATAAACGCTTGTTCAGCAGCACATTTGGTAACGTTAAATACCCAAGGAAAGGTATTTTGTGACTTAAGACTATCATTCTACCTTATAATTTCCACCTCTTGAAGTTGACCTATAATCAAACAATACTTTGCTGTTATTATAGTGACTGATTTGGATAAATCAATACCAGTCTGGGTAACCAAACCAATTAATCCGCAAAAGCAAATTCATGGGGCTCAGCGTCGACGGAGTCGGGGCAATGTTTGATCATGCCCTACGCATTTATTATGCGTAGCATCCATTTCTGGAATGTCAAGGTTTTTTTTGTGTACCCCGCGATCACTTTTTCACACAAAAGCGTACATTTTTTATGATTAGTAATTAGCTCTGTACGATTGCAAGGTCAATGCCATTAAAAGAAAGAAATCCTATTTTTTCAAAAAATAGGATTTCTAATCAACCGCAAAATCGCTTCAAATTTAACAGTACCAAGTAAAGCCTATTATTTATAATAAAATCAATAGTTTAAGCTAAAAAAAATGGCATTGACTCCTGATTATTTTCGTGCGTTCCTTATGCCAAAACCCCTAAATCCTTGAATGTTTGCACTATTTCCATAACGTCGCAGTGTAGTTCTATATCCTCTGCTACTTGGAAATTTTCACGCAGATTTTCTTCTATTTCTGTCATAGTATGCTCACCATCACATTGGTTCCATACAAAAATGGCAGTGGGATTTAGCACATGAAGGACCCCTTTACTGGGATCATAGAGAAACACTTCATTTCCTATTTCTTGTAGGAGAATGTCACTCCTTCGGGAAGGTTTATTATTTTCCATTATTTAAACTCATGATATGTTTTAAAGACTCCCTCTATGCCAACCAAGCGATGCCGATAAATCACCACATCACCCAGGCGAATGACCTTTACTGCCCCACAGTTTCCAGATAGCCTCAACCGCTGATTCAGGGATTTGACTCATAACGCTCCACCCAATCCTGTATCAAGGCAACGGTAGCATCCAATTCGCCCACCGCTAGCTCATAGCATCGTACTTGGTTAAATAAAGGCGCCAGTCGCAAAAGTGCCTTAGCGGGATGAGTAACTGGCGTGTGGGATAATGGCAAGGCTTGCCACAAAGCTTGGCGTTTCGAGAGCAGCTTGATTTCTGGCTCGCTTTGAAAGCCCTTGAGTAGGAACAGATAGCGCAGGGGGCAAGTGCAGCCTACGCTATTAGGAAAAATGGCCTCAATGTCGATAGCCCCTTGTGTGAGATTGATTTTCTCTGCCTTCAGTAGATTTTGCAAAAGGGGTAAGCCATGCCGACGCAGGTTCAGGCAACGTGGAAAAGGTTCAATCTGATGATTGCTGAGGTTCAAACAACTAACATCGTCCGACAAAAATTTGAAGCCATGTTTGACCAATGCGAGACTGAGTGAGCTTTTTCCCCTACCTGATGCACCCGCAAAAATGAGTGCGTTATCGCGCCAACTTATGGCTGCCCCATGCAGTAGATAATGCTGAGGCATCAGGATGGCGAGGCTTCTGAGTAGGGCTATTTGGACAAAGCTAAAGAGCTGTTCTTGGTCACCTTCAGAAGAGTCAAGGATGCTGAGCGTTTCAGAAAGCGAGATCGGGTAAGGCTGCCCGCCGTCGAACATGACCATTTCTTCTGCACCGGATTCAATATTTTTTTCATTGAATACAAAACCTTGGGTCGTTTTAAACACCAGATACTGGTGATTATGGGACTGAATGGCGACTCGACAGGGGGAATGCTTTGGCTTCATTATCACCCGAAACTCATGATCAGCATGGGAGACATTGATATGAAAACGCGCATAAGTGCGCCTAAAAAAGCGAAGCAAATCCTGAGAGTCAGAGCGAATCTGCACATTGACTTCGATAAAACGAAAGCAGTCTTCAAAGGGTAATGGATGCCTTTTGGTCATTGCTTAGAGGGTTTTTGTTGATTAAACTCCAGAGTCCGCGCTCCTGCACTTGCTAAAGGAAAGAGCCCCCAGTAAGTTTTGCTTAGCAAGTTTCAGCGGTCAATTTTTTCTGAAATTCTCTTGTGAAAAATACAATGTCATTCGTAATTATTTCGTCAAAATATTTATTTTTGTACTGTTCTAAATCAAATCGTATCGTACTATTTTTAATGCAATTTCTATATCCGCCTTTATTTTCCTTAAATACAACACAATAGATGAACGTATATAAATGTTGTTGCACATTATTTCAAAAACCATCATATCGCTTTGACATAAGTAGATTTTATTCTTTTCATCAAAGCTGGTTTCTTTCAAACTTTTCCAACAGTCTTTATAATGACTATTGTTGTGCAGCCTATAACTTAAATCAGCCACCTTGCAACACCTGACTATCCAATAAAAAGTCAAATGCAGAGGAAAAAAAGCCATGTTTGAAACAGCCGAATTAGGCCGTCATTTTGAACAAAAAGACTATAAAAAACAGTTGCCTGAATTAAGGGCAGGACTGTTACAGGCGCAATTTGCCTTGAGCAAAACAAATATGCCCGTCATCATCATTGTATCTGGGATTGATGGTGCCGGGCGGGGCGATGTAGTCAATGCCCTAAATGAATGGCTAGATACACGCGGTTTAGAAACCATTGCCCTAGATTCGCTCACCGACGAAGAGCGTGAACGCCCCTATTATTGGCGATTTTGGCGACAATTACCAGCACGGGGACGTATTGGCATTTTTTTTGGCGGCTGGTATGTCGATCCCATTATACAAACTGCCTATCAAAAGATGGATACGGCGCAACTCAATGAAGCCTTAACGCACATACGCCGTTTTGAAACCATGCTGGTAGAGGATGGCACCTTAATCCTAAAATTTTGGCTGCATTTATCCAAAGAAGAGCAACACAATCGCCTGAAAAAACTAGAAAAAAATCCGCATACCCGGCGCTCCGTCTCCAAACAAGATTGGAGACATGCCAAATTGTATGCACAATTTGTAAAAGCCGCAGAACAGGCTATCCGGCATACGGATTCAGGTAATGCCCCTTGGTTATTAGTAGAAGCGACGGATTGGCGTTATCGTGATTTGACTGTAGGGCGTACCGTGCTAGAAACCTTAGGCAAGCATCTACCAGTCGAAATAACACAGCCCCCCACACCTACTGTAACACAACCCGCCTCATCGAGCGCCTTGACTATTTTGGATATGGTCGATTTAAGTCAACGTTTGCGCGGCAAGGAATACCGTAAAGAGTTAGAAACTTATCAAGGTAAATTGCACCGCTTGGCTTGGGCGGCGTATGAACAAAAATGTTCAACTATCATTGTCTTTGAAGGCTGGGATGCCGCCGGCAAAGGCGGAGCGATTCGGCGCATGACGCAAGCAATGGATGCGCGACTGTATCGCGTGATTTCCACCGCTGCTCCGACAGATGAAGAACGCGCCCATCATTATCTATGGCGATTTTGGCGACACATCCCCCGTGCCGGGCGGGTGACGATTTATGATCGATCTTGGTATGGGCGAGTATTAGTCGAGCGCGTTGAAGGTTTTGCCAAAGAGAAAGAGTGGCAGCGGGCTTATTTGGAAATCAATGACTTTGAAGAGCAACTTGCCAAACACCGCAACGTGGTCATCAAATTTTGGATACATGTTAGCAAGGATGAACAATTGCGCCGCTTTCAAGAGCGAGAGAATATTCCGTATAAAAAACATAAGATTACTGATGAAGACTGGCGCAATCGTGAAAAATGGGAAGATTATACGATAGCCCTTAATGAGATGGTTGCTCGGACAAGTACAGATTTTGCGCCGTGGACATTGGTGGCGGGTGATGATAAACGTTTTGCTCGCGTACAAGTCATCAAAACGGTGTGTGAGCGTTTAGAATCGGTGTTAAATAAAAAGGAATAATTATGCGAGTGTTGATTATACGTCATGCCCCTGCGGAAGATCGCGCTGAATTTTATCAGAGTGGACAATCCGATGAATTGCGCCCCTTAAGCAGTCAGGGTAAAGCGAAAATGCGTAAAAATGTGCAAGGATTACAAACGATTGTACCGCAAATAGATCGTATTGCGGACAGCCCCCTAGTCCGTGCCCAACAGACAGCGGGTTTGCTGCATGCGGCTTATCCCAATGCTATCCGAGAAACTTTGCCCGCCTTAGCACCCGCCGGCTCAGAATTTGCCTTGTTAACTTATTTACAACAACAAGCCTCGAAAACGCAAACGATTGCTTTAGTGGGGCATGAACCAGATTTGGGGGCATTAGCGACATGGTTACTCAGTGGACAGGCAGATACTTGGATGCCTTTAAAAAAAGGCGCGGCGTGTTTGTTAGAATTTGTTGAAGTGGTTGAAGCCGGTCAAGCTGAGTTATGTTGGATGCTGAGGCCTAAACAATTGCGTCAATTGGCCGTGCAAGGTACGCCTTGCACTCATTAAATTAATTTTTTATTCAATTTGTTACCATAACTATGTAACTAACATATTGAGTTTTAAAATAAATTAACTTTTCAATGCGTCAGTCCTATATTAACCCGACATTCCGCAGAGGATTTTTATAATTATAGGACTTACGCCTTTACAAAATTAATTAAGTTGTGATTCAATTGGTTGCCATAACTTTTTTAAGTTAAATATAACAGAAAATTATGTAATTAACATATTGAATTTAAACAACAATTAACGATTAGTTATAGACAACAATTTAAAAATTAATTATACATTGCTGTATTTTTCTGCTAATATTCGCCACCAATTTCAATTAAGGGAAGGAAAATAGCAGTCTATGTCTTTTTACAAAATACGTTACACTCTTGTTATTATTTTAATGCTCTCATTTATACCTATCAAGGTGTCAGGTGGAGCAAAGCTCGTCCTTAAAGTGACGGCGACTGCATACAATTCCCTTCCCAGCCAGACAGATAGTACTCCCAACATCGCGGCATGGGGCGATAAGCTGGTACCCGGAATGAAAGTGATAGCGGTGTCGCATGATCTACTCTCGATGGGATTGAGCCATGGTAGCAAAGTAAAAATTGCCGGCAGGCCGGGTACATACACTGTCATGGATAAGATGAATCAGCGGTGGGAGCGGAAGATTGACATATATATGGGCAACAATCGCAATGCTGCCAAAAAGTGGGGGAAGCGTAAAGTGTATATCCAATGGTAAACACTTAACTAAATCCCCTCCCCGCAGGTCTGCGACAACCGATTAATCAACGCCGTCGCCGGCTTGTCCCGATAAATCCCATAATTGGCACCCCGCTCTGGACTCATTCCGCGCAAAAATAAATAATACACCCCACCAAAATGCTCTTCATAACGATAATTTGGCAGACGGGCGGACAAATAGCGGTGCAACGCCACCGCATAAATATGATATTGCAATATATATCCTTCCCGTGTCATCACCTCTTTTAAATAACTGTGATGATAAGCTTGCGGCAGAGTCCCTAGCATATTCGACTTATAATCGACCAAATAATAACACCCCTCGTATTCAAACACCATATCAATATAGCCCTTCATAAACCCGCGCACCGGGGCAAATGCCAGACGGTTACTTTCCTCTCTCAAAGAGACATGATGACCAAATTCGGCAAACAGTGCTCGTAAATCTTGGAGAGTCACGCTAGACAGTGGATAATAAAATTCTAGCTCATTCAAGCGTTTATTACGGAAAATGCGGGACAAGCTAAAATCGGGTTGAGCGAGCGGCGTATTAAGGACATCATTAACGAACGTCATAATCACCGCTTGCCATTTTTCCACATCATAGCCAAAGTTTGCCAATTGAATATTAATTAATTCAGCATCAGGCTTAGTAAAATCCATATTTTCAAATAGCGCGTGCATAAAGCTACCGGCTCTAGCTCCGCGTGGAAAACTGAAAATATGATCTTTATCGGGCAGCGGATTCTCAGCGCTCCTGACTGGGCGGACGAAAGTTGTTTCATCATAATCAGGTCGATCAGCGGCATCGGTAGGGGATACAGTGCTAGACAGTGAACTAAAACTGGACACTTTCCAGCCCTTATCAATTTTACCTAAAAATCGGCGGGGCTTGAGCTTTTCAATTTTATCAAACAGACGACGGTAGGGCGCGTAATCAGTGGGCAAGTCAGAAACTTGCAACTTATTGCCCGTCTCCTTAGCTAAAGATTGCAAACTTTCCCAAAGCATAGCATCATCAGCTTTTGCCACATCAATCCCCGGATGAAGTAAATGGGCGAGAGCGGAAGTTGACGCTTCATTGATGGGCCCCCAGATTAAATAGCAACGATGTTTAGCACGAGTCACAGCAACATAAAACAGGCGCAAATTTTCTGCCAGCTCTTCTTCTAAGGCACGCGCTCGATGTTGCTCCTGCTTTGTGGAGCCTAAATCTAGCGTCAATTCTTCCTTGTCATTATGAAAGATAAACCGATCCGCTTTGCTATTGTGTAAACGCCCATCCCACACAAAGGGACAAAATACAATGGGATATTCCAGCCCCTTACTTTTATGAATGGTAACAATTTTGACTAATTTTTCATCACTTTCTAAGCGCAATTGCTGTTCTTCTGCCTCAGCCTCTTTCCCATGCTCACCTTGTTGTAGTTTATACTGGTGGCGTAGTTGCGACAACCATTGACACAAGCCACTGATGCCCAGTTTTTGCTGCACAGCCGCCTGTTGCAACAATTCAGCAGCGTGTAGCACATTCGTTAAACGTCTCTCTCCGTCAGGATAGCTCAAAAGACGCGGCTGCACTTGCTCCTTTAAGAGCAAAGTACGAAACATCTGGATAAAACCGACGTTTCGCCAAAGAAAATGATAATATTGAAAACGATTCAAGCGTTTTTGCCCCAGCGCGTCATTTTCCATCAAACTATATAATTCACTACCAGACACCCCAAGCATGTCAGTAGTCAACGCAGCTTTAATTAAGGGCTCGTTACCGGGATCAGCCACCGCCATCAGTACACGTTCCATTTCCATCACTTCATCAGAAGTAAACAGACAGTCGCGGCTATATAACACGTTAGGAATGCGTAACTTGGTCAACACCCTTTGCATTTGCAAGGCTTGACTATTCTTACGCACTAATACAGCAATATCCCCAGCAACTAAGGGCCTATTCCCCATAAGAGCTTGTTCTTGTTGCCCTAACCTTAACAAGCGAGCAATTTCGTTACCCACCGAAATAGGAATTTGTTGATTCGCCCAGCTTTTCTTAATAGGTTTATCAGGGAGACAATTAGCTTGATGACGGTGGATAAACCACAATTGTAATGGCGGTAGATATTTGTTTTCTATTTTTAAACGGCTCTTATCCACTGAGCGTTTAGGGGGCTGCACCGCTTGAAAAGGAATATCCTCAAAAAGAAAAGGATGCTTAACTTGTTTAAACAGTTCATTGACTCCGCCAATCAAATCGGCTTCTGAACGCCAATTCGTTGCCAAAGTGTAACGATGCGTCGCATCACGACAGGCAGCCATATAAGTAAAAATATCGGCACCGCGAAAGCTATAAATAGCTTGTTTGGGATCACCAATTAAAAACAAAATCTGGTTGCCGTCTCCATAAATGGTACGAAAAATTTCATATTGCACCGGATCAGTATCTTGAAATTCATCAATCAGGGCAGCATGATATTTTTTGCGAATCAACTGTGCCAAGGTTTCACCGTTTGCCCCCTTTAAAGCTTTATGTAGATTAATCAATAAGTCATCAAAGGATTGAATATGATCTTGATGTTTTTTACGCGCCAAATCTTGTTCAGCGATGTCAAACAATTTGAGCTTTAAAGCCAATAAGTGTTGCTGAAAGTTATCAGATAAGGCTTGTTGAGACAGGAATAATTTTTCACAATGGTCAAAAAAGTCATGTTGCGGAGGAGTCTTATTTTTTGTGACACTCGTCGCGATTTTGGTGCGGGTAAATTGAGTAAATTTCTTTGGCAAAGTGATGGACTTCTTATGCGCTGTCAAGAAATTGTCTAAGGCTTGACACCATTGCGGAATCGAAGTTTTTCGATATTTATTTCTATTTAAATTGTTATCATTGAGGAGTAATTTCTCTATTTCTTCCGCTTGAGATTGCCAAACTTGTTGTGTCTTTGAGAATGCGCTGTGAAATGCAAACTCCTCGGCGTTCAGGGAGGGCGTATCATGCTGTGGAATAATCTTTAAAAAGGGTTGCCCGACATATTGACCCTTATTTAAGGTGTTGAGCAAACTGGCTGGATTGTCAAATTTTTTTTCCAGCGCGTATGTAATAAAAAGAGGAGAAGCATCATAAAAATGTTGCCGCCAAAAATCTTCAACAATCTCGCGCAATAAGTGAGACTGATTTTTCACTAATTCGATATCAAAAAACACGCCGCTTTCAAAGGCATTTTCCTGCAACATTTGCCGACAAAAGCTATGGATAGTAAAAATAGCGGCTTCATCAAAACCACGCAGGGCATTGGTTAAACGGAAAATCGCGTCTTGGTGATTAGTACAATGCTGCATCAAGCCTGCTAAGACTTCATCTTTGCTTTCTCCCTGCTGAAAGGCGAACAATGCGTCGCGCAAGCGGCGGCGGATACGATCACGTAATTCTTCTGTCGCTGCCTCGGTAAAGGTGACGACTAGAATGTTATCCACTGTCAAGTGTTTTTCGAGAATGAGGCGGATAAATAGGGTAGTGATGGTATAAGTTTTGCCTGTCCCCGCGCTGGCTTCAATGAGATTGATGCCTTCTAAGGGGGCGGAGAGTGGTTCGAGTTTGGTTGTCGGATTCATTAAATTTTCCTTTGTGTCAATCGTTAACATATACTAGGAGTCCAAGCTACTATATTATATATATAAGACAATGCCAAGTTCGTAGTAGGCGATTTATCGCCTACCACCCTACATGAGGATTACTATATGCCACTCCGTTACACCGGACTTATCAATAAATATCGTGATTATTTACCCGTGCATGACGACACGCGCATTATTAGTTTGAGCGAGGGCAATACGCCCCTGATACGTTTGCATAATATCCCCAAGCTTTTAAAGAAAGAAGTGGATATTTATGTAAAATATGAAGGACTTAATCCCACAGGCTCGTTTAAAGATCGAGGCATGACAATGGCAATTACTAAAGCGGTAGAAGCCGGTAGCCATGCGACGGTTTGCGCTTCAACCGGCAATACCTCTGCCAGTGCCGCCGCTTATAGTGCTAGAGCGGGTATCACCGCTTTTGTCCTCATACCCGAGGGTAAAATCGCGCAAGGTAAACTCGCGCAAGCTATGATGCACTCCGCCGTTGTCATTCAAATTCAAGGCAATTTTGATGATGGTATGCGATTAGTGAAAGAGGTAGCTGATCATGCCCCTATTACGATTGTCAATTCCATTAATCCATACCGTTTACAGGGTCAAAAAACGGCAGCGTTTGAAATTATTGAAGCGCTCGGCAGAGCACCAGATTATCACTGCTTGCCCGTCGGCAATGCCGGGAATATCAGCGCCTATTGGATGGGCTATAGCCAATTTGCAGACATCGGCATTGTCAATAAACGGCCTAAAATGTGCGGATATCAAGCCAGTGGCGCGGCACCGTTTTTGCGTGGACATCCCGTTGAACATCCAGAAACGGTGGCGACGGCTATTCGTATCGGTAATCCGCAAAGTTGGGATAAAGCCGTGAATGCACAACAACAATCGGGCGGATGGTTTGATGAATTTCCCGATGAAGAGATTTTAGCAGCGCAAAAGTTGTTGGCTGAAAAGGAGGGTATTTTTTGTGAGCCCGCCTCGGCTATTTCAATCGCGGGCGCGATCAAGGATATTAAAGGGGGTAAAATTCCAGAGGGTAGCACCGTGACATGTACTTTAACTGGGCACGGTTTGAAAGATCCTGATACGGCGATTCGTCAAAGCACAGCGCCTGTTATTAAAGTTAAGGCTAAGCTTGCGGAAGTTAAAGCGGCGATTTTGCAGAATATGACTTAAATCGTGTGAAGCGATAAATCGCCTACTACGAACTTACAAAAAATTTCTCAGCTTTCGTTCGGTTCGTAGTAGGCGTTCTCAAAAGGAAATTATTATGAGCCAGAACCTGAAGAATTCTTGGATAGTGCTAGTGCTAGGATGTTATTTTAACGTAGGCTGTGGCCCTACCTATCGCACTAACTATTCCTTTACACCACCTCCGACACCCGAAGGCAAAGTGTGTACCTCTCAATGTGACTCTACTCAAATGCACTGCAAACATATGCAGGACATGAGATACGAAACTTGTCAGCTTCGAGCAGAATTCGCACGCTACTACAACAGAATATGCCACTACAATAAAAATAAAAAACACAGAGAAGTGTGTTATAGACCTATTTATTATGAACCTTTTTGTATAAGTGCAAATTATAGCCAATGCAAAGCCCACTATATAAATTGTTACAAAGCCTGTGGCGGAACGATAACAGCCAAGAAAGTTTGCGTATATGGCTGCTAAGCTGTGGCTTATCTTAATAATAAAAAGAGGAGCAACGCACAGTGATGATCAATTGACTGATTTAGGTTTTCGGTGCGGGCTTGAACTGTACCGCTTTTTTTTGGTATTCTGCTCAACACCAGTAAATAATAGACTTATCAGTTGTTTCGGGAATGGAGCGGAGCGGATTTCCCGAAACCCTCGACTAACAGCTAAATCCCAGCAATATTATTGATGCGATTAGAGAGAAAAAGATCAGGAGACCATTTGAAAACTGTCCTGTTTGTGGTGGCGAAATGGTAGGAAAAGAAGTAGAAAAACTCATCTAAAAATAACGGTTCGTGTGAGGAGCTACCTTACAGCTCAATGCCATTAAGTTAAGGACAAATAATTGATTTTTAAATAAAAAAT
>JBDLJY010000145.1:0-15730 GCA_039714115.1 Pseudomonadota bacterium
TTGGACTCCAAGATGTTGGACTCGCTCCAGCGCAAAGTTGTACTATGTTATATTTAGTCTTATCTAACGTTACGGAGCAGGTTGCAAACCTGCTCAGGCATAAAAAGTCCACTTTTTGTCCATTAATCGTTGCTCCATGTGCTTGGGCGCTGTCTTCAATGATAAATAGTCCATGCTGGCGTGCAATTTTTAAAATCTCTGGCATATTGGCGGGTTGTCCATATAGATGGACGGGAATCACCGCTTTGGTTTTTTGGGAAAAAGGCCATGAAGTCAGCAACGCTTCCTGTTGTTTGGGAGCCATCGTAAAATGGGTTGGCTCAATATCCACAAACACTGGACGCGCTCCTGCCCGTACAATAGCAGCGGCTGTTGCAACGGCGGTATGGGATACGGTTATGACAAAATTTCCTTCGCCAATCCGCTCAAAAGGTTTGCCTTGTAATTCATTTGCAATTCATAGTTCCATCAATAACCTTTCGTGCAAAAAGTAAAAAATAACGTAACGCATCTTCGGGAACGTTACTGATGTAACTCTCAACCATATGCTTTTCATTATGATAAACCGAAAATGTTTCGGGAAAGTAGGCACAGTTTGCCAACAACGATGTGGCGCATTGTCATGCCGATAAATTTTACCATCAATAGCTTTACGTTCCACTAACAAAATGAGGTTGCTCTACAATATTCCATTGTAAATTGTCTAAGTCTGATAAAAACGTTTTGCATTGATAATAAGAACTACCTAATGAGCCACCAAAATTCAGTACATTTAGTTTACCTTTATTTTAATAGGTATCTTTTTTATGGATACCGGTTGTTGTGCTATGTCATTTGTAAAACTATCCGTCTATTGAATTAAACTATTCGTTTGCAAATCATTATTTGTCAGGGGTGCAATGATCGCTACCCATAATAGGATTGCTCCGCCTATTTTCAATCCACAACTCTGCCATAGTTGCCAACGCTCTAAAACCTGAGTACAGGAATTGATATGACAAGTCTATATTTCTGAGCCCCCAGCCAAAATAAGAGCCCTCATGAAGATTTATCCTCGCGTCGAATTTAAAAGTAGTTTGAAATGAGGCTTAAATCCGTCTTATATATAGTGGTGAGCTACCCATTCATCGCTCGGTTTATCATAATAGCTATTATGATAAACCGCTTAAATCTGTCTCTTATTATTATTATATAAGGTAATGAACTATCCTTTAGTCGCTCTGGTATTTTAAAAGCAGTTTGAAATGAGGTTTAAATAGCCCCAGCCAAGATAAATCTTGGACTCCTAAAATCAGAATAGATGAACAATTGGCTTTCTTGTGCTAGATGGTTTTTTTGTAATGCCTCTACTGAGCGTAGCACAACGCTCCGGTATTTTAGGTGTCTTTTGTTATATATAAGAGTAAGCCATCTATTAATTAGCCCCCAGCCAAGTTCCCTCGCTAACGCTCGGGACAAGCCTTGGACTCCTAAAAGCTTGGATGAGTTGCGATAATCCAAAAATTAGTTTAATTTGTTCTCTCCTGCTCCGACAGAACTTGAACGGATTCAGATTTTTCCGTTAAAGTTCCCTACGGGACTAATCTGCTGTACTGGTTTTTGTGGTGTAAACCTGCTCAGACAGAGATCATTATCCTAAGACTAATCTGTTGTACTAGGGTTAGATGAGAAGTCGATTTTCAAATAGCCCTCAAAATGCAGTAGGGGCATACCCTATCGGGTTTGCCCGTTTTTATTGACTTGTATCATTTTACCCTGATCCCTCCTCCCTCGGGACAAGCCTTCAAATAGCCCTCAAAACGCTTAAGTCCGATTATTAGCAGGGATAAGGCAAAAACCTAGCTACAGGGATTAGCTATTAACTGAGCGTAGCACAACGGATAAACATAATACGTTCAATATTTCAGTCTTTGTTATATAGTAATAGCTATCTGCTCCGGTATTAATTGAGCCCAGTATTATTTCTGGTTTCTGACTCTTTTTGTTTTGACTTATCCATTCTTAAATGCAATCCGTATAATTATTATTTAAAAAAACTGATCTTGAATAGTGAGTTCTCCAAATAATTCTTGGAGCAAATCAAACCGGTTTATTCGTGCCAGAGCAATCAGCGGTGTTGAATCAGAAACAACTTTAATAGTTTTCGTCATGGTATTAATTTATTTAATGTTTCCAAATCGGCTATGCTGTCATCTGCTGAATAATTCAGATCAACACCTCGTTCATTTAATAGTTGAATCATTTCCCATTTATTAGATAGCCCAGCAAATTCTCTAGCCTTGCCAAGGGAAAGTTTACCTTCCCGATAAAACTCAACGGCAAGCGTTTGACGCATGTGATGGAGGATAAAAATGACTTCAATCACAATATCCGGTACTTTTTTATTCTTCTACCAAATCAGATTCAACCATTTTAAATATTTCATCTTTAATGAAAAGTAAATTTTTATAAATCTCTTTTAGTTCTTCAATTTTAGTGCTATCGAAGTTTATCGAGATAAAATACCGGTACTTATTTACAGCTAATTTTTCTAATATTACAAAATTCCAAATAGCCCCAACAATATAGGCGCCTTTCATGGTTTTAAAATTATTTAATTCAATACCTGCTATCAGTTCTGCTAAAAGCTGTGGTTCTGGATAGCCGCTTTCTTTTCCTTTTTTAAATTCTTGAATAAAAAAATAGGGTTTCTCTGAATATTCTAAACCTTTTGAAATTAAGAAATCGGTTATGCCGGTAAGGATAAAGTTTTCGGTTTGATATGTGATTTTTTGTTCATAAAAATCTCTTATTTCTTTATTTATATTTCTAAAATCAATTTTATTTAGAATAGGGGCAATAAATTTTACTTTTAAATCTTCTTCTTGGTAAATTCTAATAAAATTAAATTCTTTGTTGAGAAGTTCAGTTAAAAATTGAATGTCATTATCTTTAATAATTATTTTGTTATCAAACCAGTTATCAAAAATATCAGTTGAAAACTTTTGTTTTATATTAACTAATTGTCTTAATTCATGATCTTTAATTTGACTAAAATAATAAATAGGAATATCTTCCTTTGTCATTGCTAACCTCCACTGAATAATAATGTTTAACGTTGCGGACGGGGTTGCAAACCCCGTCCGGCTATAGAAGAAATCTAGCCCTGTCATTTCGACGCGAGGATAAATCTGAAAACCCTAGCACAGGGATTTAGGTTTCGGGAAATCCGCTCCGCTCCATTCCCGAAACAACATTTTAACATTCTAATCTTGATTTTGAACGCAGATTGCAAATTGTATGAGATTATCTTTCATCATTTAATCCATAAAATACTTGATTTGTGCCATAAGTCCCTATTCTAAGTTAGCGTAGCTATGATTTTTTTCTCAAAATCACGATAAATTCATAGCCATTATCAATAAACTCAGGTTCTGGATATCCCAACTTGAGTATCGGTTTAATAATTTTTTCTGGTATTCCCATACCAAGATGTTCTACATAACCATAGTTTTCGGCAAACTTCATTAGTACTGGATTACGGGTGTAACTCGCTCCTTCTTTTATCATGTCAATTGTTAAGGTATTAGGCAATTTTCCGGGTGATCTCATTTCCAGTCTATCATAAAATATCAATAACTGAATTTGTCCGCCATAAAGTGAATAATCCCGATGTATCAGTGCGTTAGTAATAACCTCGCGTAAGGTTTCCAGCGGATATTCCGATTGATCAATACGCTTTATCCCTTGCATAATAGAGCGTTTTCTGGTATTTATTTCAACAAATTGAATAGCTTGCTCAATCATGCCGTCTTCAATAATAACGCCATTATGTTCATACGGGAGAATAGGCAGATCAATAAATTTTTTGTCCAATACGAGATAATCTTTGTTTTTTCCCTCAAAAGCAGCACACCGTATGCCGGCAGAAGGAATAAACTGCGAGGGTTCCCGCCCGAATAATAATCCCCCGGCTAATGTTGCCACTAGACTATCAGTTAATTTGATAGCCAGTCTAGTATTTAAACAAAGGGTGTTGTGCTTGTCTTTATAATATTTTTCTGTCAGCTTTTTTATGTCTATAAAATAATGACGTATTCTTCGTTCATCCAAATAATTGAGATGTAGGGTTGGAACGGGGGATACGTCATAATGGACATATGGGTGATTAGCATATAAAACGGCTATTTGTTCTGGAGAAGCTAAACGGCAAGTTGTGCCAACACGGATATAAAATATATTTTTTTCATTTTTAATTAAATAATATTGTTTCTGAATACATTTTTCTAGTGTTATGCTAATAATTAGTTTTTTCTCAATAACAAAACTATCCAAAACCGGAATAATCGCAGGTTTGACGCTATTCTGAGCTATCTGATTGATTGCGTTCATTTTTTTATCTAACGAACCCGCTATGCCGGTTATTGCCCTATCATCTTCTACGCCTAGCAAGATAACTCCTCCTTGTCCATTAAGGAAGGCAATCATTACAATTGCTAAATCTTCATTGGAAACGGCTTCTGATTTGAACTCAACATGGGAGTTTTTGCCTTCGCTAATAAGGGTTTTCACTTCGTAGCTATTCATTATTTGCTGTAAATCAAGGTATGGCTAATAAAATACTGATATTTATCGTGATCGAGTTTATCTGCCCGCCGATGTGTAGGCGATTTCTCGCCTATCCGGTGGATAATTTTCAAGGCTTTAATGTGAACAATTGGAAAATCAATATTCAATTTTTCGGCATTGGCACTGTTTATACCATGCGTATCTGAAATTTTACCCTTGATTTTCAGATTGGCTTCATACGGACTCTTATATATATTAATATTTTGTCAGGGTTTCTCAATCCCTGTACTATTTTACTCCCTGATTTTCAGAGAGGCGAAATACGGACTCTTATATAAGCGAAATGCAGTGATCTTTGTTGCAATTTTAAAACGTCACCCCCACGGAGGAGGGGTTGCAAACCCCGTCCTGCACAATATTTGAATAAAATCAATCATTTGTTATTAACTTCCTGTTTGGTAACCCCGTAGTCGCCACGATATGGCATTGACTTCAACAACAGGTTTATCAGTCAGGAGTCCAATTCCTCTACTCTCCTTTAGTTTGGACGATTGACAATTAAGCTAATCTATAACGGTATCAATAAATCTACATTGGATGCGCCTACATTCGTTAAAAAGACTTTGAACTCAAACGAAACCTAAGCAACGCTTTGTTTTTATTAACATCTTAAATTTTACCCCTGATTTTAAGATTGGCTTCATAGGGACTCTTATATATATTAATATTTTGTCAGGGTTTTTAAGTGGCATGATATGGCATTGATCTATTAATCCCTGGTTCGATTTTAGGATATGCTTAATTTGAACTCTTTATATATATAGTAAAGAGCGATCCATCAATCACAACTCGTAACAAAGATTGATTCTGGCATCCGATATTTTAAAAACTTAAGCCTTGTTTTTATTGACTTCGGTTTTAAAGGGCTTGTGGAAAGCGGAGCTCGCCTTACACGAAAGCCTTAAATAACTATTAAAAACCGCCAATAATATAATTTATTTTTTTGCATCATTTCTTTATGGGTGTTACTTGGCGGCAGTACTTCAATACAGATTAAAGGTGCTTGTTGCTTGGTTAAGCAGGTTACATCCACTGCTTCCTCTTATCTTGTTTTGCTCTGAATCTTTTTAGGGACTAGATTTTAATAGGCATTCTTATCAAAAAAAACATGAAAAATTGTCATAAATATAATTTTGATATCAAACCACACCGACCAATTTTCTATATAATAAATATCGTATTCAATACGCTGATGCAAATCCGTGTTACCACGCCAGCCGTTAATTTGCGCCCAGCCGGTGATTCCGCCTTTGACTAGGTGCTTTTGCATATAGTTGGGAATTTGATCCTTAAACTGTTCTACAAAGCAAGGCCGTTCTGGCCTTGGCCCCACAATAGACATCTCTCCCCGCAAAACATTCCAAAACTGGGGCAATTCATCTAGGCTAGTTTTCCTCATAAAATCACCAAAACGGGTGGCCCGATTTTCTCCATTTTTAGCCCACACCGGGCCACTGTCACTTTCTACGTTCTCCGGCATACTACGAAATTTGAGCATGATAAATGTTTGTCCATTCCATCCGACTCTCTCTTGACGATATAATATAGGGCCGGGAGAACTCAATTTAACGCCTATAGCAATTATTAGCATAAGTGGACTGATCATCAAGAGAATCATGGTGGCAATCACTCTATCTTCAATGGCTTTGATGAGCCCGTTTAGCCTTTGAGTCATGGGAGATTCAGTGAGTGTGATGACCGGTAAATCATATTTATTTCCAATGGATGCGTTTATCATACGAAATGAAAAAATGTTAGCGACAAAACGCACTGTGATGAATTTGTTACATAAATTGTGCAAAATAGCGTCCAAATCTGAGGCTTTTACTCCGTGTGAAGTCACCCAGACTTCATCTATCTTATTCTCTTCCACAAAAGTGGGTAAAGCATAAATATTACCATTGACTGGAATATTTTCAATGGACTTGTTTTGCAATGTCTTGTCATCATCAAAAAAGGCTAGCACTTTCACATGGCTGTAGGGTCCTGAATTTTTGATGTTTTGTAGCAAGGTTTGACCTAATTGTTGGGCACCAACAATGACAATCTTTTTATGCCAACCCCGTTTATGGAGTAAATAGATAAGGTGATAGACAAGCCACCGCATGACAATTAACATCACGCCGCCTAACACTGCCCAATTTATTATCCAAACACGGGAAATTTGATCGCTGACTTTGAAACCAAACGCGATCAGGGCCATCACTGCAAGGACTGTTATCCATGCACCTATCAGTTTAGGAGCAGACGGGGCATGGACTTTAAACCACGGAAAAATAATCAGTGACAGTAGTACGCTCAGAACCAGAGCTTCGTTGTAACGAGTTGGAAAAGGCCATTGTTCAAAACAGAAATAGGCTAGGTAAGCTATTATTCCTGAACTAATTATACTCAGGATGTCAACTATGGCAATTGCTAAACTAAAGTTTGGAGTTCTAAAAATCATCATAAATTTCGTAGGAGCCAAGGCAAAGTCAAAACAAGACCGGTCACAACCATACCTGAATTTGACTTTGACCTGGCAGGTTTTGTTTTTAACCTGCCAGGTCTGGTTTTGAGTTACTAGGCTGTGTCGCTGTAGTATCCATCTTTACCATAATAACCCTTATAATAACTATATTTACCGTAGTAGTGTTTTGAATGTTTTCTGGTATCGACCTGATTTAGAATAATATTATGTACCGGTGCCTTGACTTGACGCAAGCGCTTGAGACCATCCTGCACGACTTGATAAGGCGTTACATTGGCCTTGACTATATATAACACACCACTGGCATGCTTCGCCAGCACCAATGCATCACTGACTAGCATGATGGGGGCCGTATCAATGACAATATACTCATAATCTTGAGCTAACTGCTCTAAAACTTCATTAAAGCGCTCCGATGAAAGTAATTCTAACGGGTTTGGCGGGACTTCCCCGCTGGAAATCACATCAATACCGCCCTGTTCTCCGCTTAGATGATGAATACACTCATCAAGCGTCTGCGTCCTTGCCACCAGTTCAGATAGGCCGGGGGTTTTGTTACTCAGTCCAAATGACTTGGCTATGCTAGGCCGGCGCATATCCGCATCAATGAGCAAGGTCTTTGCCATTTGCCCTAGTGCAAGAGCTTGATTGATAGCCGAAGTGCTTTTTCCCTCGCCCGGCACAGAAGAGGTTACTACTAACACCTTATGGGGAGTGTCAAGGCCAGATAACATAATGCCAGTACGGATGGTGCGAACAGATTCGGCAAATTGGGACTTTGGTTCCTTCAAAAACAGCCATGCAGGCTTATGTTCTTCTTTATTGCCGATTTTTATTTTCGGCAAGCTGCCTAACAAAGGCAAACCCAATTTATGTTCAACTTCTTCACCATCTTTTAGCGTGTTATTAATATATTCCAATAAATACGCTAACAGAGTCGAAAAGATAAAACCGAATACTAAGCTGATAATGATGATAAATTTAGTTTTGGGTTTATAAGGGCGCGAGGGAGCTATCGCCTGTTCGACTACTCGCCCAACGGTTGATTGTAGCACTTGTATGTCTTGCGAGGCATCGGTTTCCTTAAAGCGAGTCAGAAACAACTCATATAGTTGACGGTGGACCTCAACATCTCTTTCCAGTACGCTGAGTTGATATTCTTTGCGGTTAATTTCTCGAATTGTCCTTTTATTGTCTTCAAGAGAACGTTCAAGTGCTTTCACATCGGCAAAGGCCAGCTCATATTCTTTGCTAATTCTGATAATCGCCTTTTTAATTTGCGCGTTCGTATGCTCTTTTGCCGCTTTCAGTTCCGCTTTGGCGGCGATAAAGTGAGGATGTTTTGGCCCATAACGTTCATTCATCTCAGACACTTTTTTTTCGATATCCAGTTCGATTTGTTTCAAGCCTTGTACCAGCGGATGATTGAAAATGGCTGGAGTAGATTCGAAAGCTTTGGTGGTGCTATTTCCGACTTGTTGTACTTGTCTGTACACATTTTTAAGTTTTGTTAATTTTATGCTGGCATGAACCAACTCAGCGGCTGTTTCTTCGATCTGTTTAGTGGCAATCGTTTTGACACCCGCTACATTGACAAGACCTTGACTTTCTATATAGCGTTGCAAGTCTTGCTCAGACACTTTCAATTGTTGGCGTAAGTTGTTTATACGTTGAGTCAGCCACTCAGAGCCTTTACTGGTCATGGCCAGTTTCGCCTCCAAATCAGTTTCAATATAGACCTCTGCTAAGGTATTGGGGACAGTGGCAGCCAATTGGGGGTGAGTAGAGTCAAAGCTAATATTTATTATTTGACTATCAGGCTCAGAAGCAATGTTTAAATTTGCCATCACTCTCCCAACAACCGCTTTGAATTTATTTTGGGCAGTAAGGGGCTGGGGTTCTTTAGGAGGAGACACTAGCAACCATGGTACCTTGGAGAGCAACTTATGCCAATAGTAAAAAAATCCCTTAGATGGGGGGGGCCAATAAAATGCAGGATGAGAGACTAAGTTGAGCTTATCGACCACTTTCTCTGCTAAACCCCGATATTTTAGGATTTTCAACTGAGAGTTGTAAAACATATGTTGCTGGTACCGGCTGCTACCATACATTTCTTTAATAGAAATAACATTAGCTTGGTCAAATTCGATGAGTAAAGCTGTCTTCGCTTGATAGATAGGTGGTAATGATAAGGTTTTTAGTGCTGTCAATGAACCGATCACTAAGGTTAACCCTAGAATTATCCACTTATGTTTACTGAAAGTATGCCAGTAAACTCTGAGATCAATATCATCTTCCTCGGTGGGTTGACTTGCTGTTCCTTGATTTTCGTCACGGACAACAATAACTTTGCTCCCGTCGGGGAGATGCACATAACCACCGGTTTCTTTGTTTTCGTTTGTCATCATATATCAATTTATACTCAAAACGGTCAAGTTTTCGGATTGTTGTTCAGGGGCAACCACAAGGGATTGCCCCTACATAGATGATTCGTAGGGGCATACCCTATCGGGTTTGCCCCAAATACCACCTTTAATTAGAACGAGAGGTCCGCTTTGGCAAATAACAAGCCACCCAGCCCAAAGCCAAAATTAACATAAATGTGGCTGCATTGGCAGGGATTTGTAAGTTAAAATCGACGCTACTGTGTATGAGCAGCGCCGTTATCGCCATTGTGACCGAAAAAGCAATACCTCGACTCAAAGCGTTATGGCGACGATACATGGCTACCAAAACGACGCCTAAGGTCAACAAAATGGCAAACCCAAGCAGCATCAGGCCAATAAGACCCGTCTCGGCGGCAAATTCCAAATAATCATTATGCGCGTGAACCCAAGCGCCCTCCACGTCCGCGCCTTGATAACGGGGGAAAGCCGTATAATAGCTGCCCAACCCTGAGCCTGTCCAAAAATAATCCTGCCAGTACGAAAAACTATATATATCGACTTCATCGCGGGTTTCCGTGACGAGGCTGGTTTGCTCAAGACGTTGTGTCACCTTTTCGAGACCAAACCAAGCACCAACGATGAAGATATCAATCACAATCAGGCTGACCAACAAGATGACGGTGGTGCGATTAGCATGTCGGGAGAGGATTAAGGCGATAATCCCGGCAATCGTCATACTGGCAAAAAAGGCCGTATTTCCCATGCGTGAATGAGTCAAGACTAAAGCAATAACCATGAATACCAAACCAAGCCTCAAAAGCATTTTCGTACTCATTATCCAAGTCAAGAGAGCCGCGACTCGTTCCCGCCAAGTGCTATAGGTGGAGCCGCCACCACCCAGTTGGGCAATCAGCAGGCCAATTCCCACCGATAGACACATCACTAAATAACCCGCTAGATGATTACGGTTGATGAAAGTACCCGTTGCAACCCCCCGGTAATGAACTTTTTCATGGAAAAAACCGTATTCCAATCCCGATAAGGTCATAACACTACCATAGAGTGCTTGGAATAGCCCACTTATAAGCAGTGCCAATGCGATCCAGCGCAAACGGGTACGAGTGTTGACCATCAATAAAGTCAAGATAAAGAGTAAGACATAACTGAAACTCTTGAGCAAACCAACAGCCGTACTGTGCGGGTTTACAGACAGTGTGATTAAGCTAGGATTTGTAAAAGCATGTACTTGAGCGGCTTGTGGAGAAAGCCATTCAACCCACGAATAAGGCAAGGGAATCAATTGGAAACTGATGTAAAAGAGCCAGACACTCCATAACAGCAATATGGGGATCGCTTTATAGAACACCGGAGTGAGTTGGCTCTTACCTTTCAGATATTGCCATAACCAAAGCAGAGCTAAGCTGAAAATAGCGATTTCCATCAGTGCCCATGCCCAAGCAGAGTTACTCCCATAAGGCAGGGGCAGCCAAACAATTAAAATTAATAGACTGATAAAACTAATATTCATCTCGATGTTCAAGTTTTTGTCGCCGTGGTGGTCAACAACGAATAAAAACCTTTAATTTTTCCTCTGAAGTTGAATTTACAACGTCATGGGTATTGGTTTCCCCGCAGGTCTGAACTTGAGGCTTAACTTTTCTATTTGTCCTCGTTTTCCCAGTTTAAAATTGGAGAGCTTGTCATAACCCAGTCAATTTTAGGAGCGACGTAAGGCTTGACTTCCAGTGCCAGTCGATTTGACAGCGTCTCTTGAGCGACATCAAGTTCATAATGTCCTTGCAAGTTTAACCATAATTTTGCCGACATACCGAAATATCGCCCAAGACGTAACGCCATATCAGCCGTTATCGCTTGTTTGCATTGTATAATATCACTGATAGATTGTGTAGAAACACTTATATCTTCAGCCAATTGTTGTTGACTAATTCCCATCGGCTCTAAAAATTCCTCGAAGAGAATTTGGCCAGGATGAATAGGCTCAAGTTTTTTTTGTACTCATACATAAATATAGTCTAAAAAAATATCAGAATCAATGTTGACAATATAGACAAAAGTCTATATATTGTTTTCCAGTTCAAGTTCCCCACAGCTCGGACGACGTTAAATCTTGCTCAATGTATCCCTGTCTTTGTCGTATTCTCAACGTCAATGCCATTAAGTTAAGCTTAACATTTTGATTTTATTCATGTATTTTTTTTTTGAACGGGAAAAGTTTCTGCGATATTCCCTTTATAGAATAAAGGTTAAGACAATAAGTAATTGATATGAATACTTTTTTTTTATACTTCACTAAATCGCCACTAAGCCTATCAAAACCAAGTACCCCTTGCTTTACTATTCCCCAAAATTGCCTAGCCTAAAATCGCAGTTTATGGACTATCATTGCTTATGGATTGTAAAGCCACGTCGTTGTTGGCTTTGCTGGGGATTGATAATACCTAAGTAACGTTTAAGGTTTTAAACTAAAAAAATTGATAAAATCAAACTGTTAAGCTTAACTTAATGGCATTGATTCTCAACGTGCGGGTAGGGCTGCAAACCCCGTCCAGCACAAATTTTGGACTCCGATTTGTATAAGGAGTCCAAGATTTCTCTTGGTAATGGCATTGGGTTTGCAGCTCGGAGCTTACATTCGCTCCGGCGCAATTCGTCCAAAATAAATTTGGGACTCCCTCCGAATACTCTATCAGATTGGACAATAGGAGTCCAAAATTCATTTTGGACGAGCCGGATTTTGGGTTCAACTATAAACTAAAGAATAAAAATGGATATTCAAAACTTCATAGACAATTTAACACCAGAAAGTTTAGAGAAAATTAACGAGGCATTTGCCAAGAAACAAAATAATATTCCAACTTATTCCTATTCTCAAATAACTTTCAAAGATTTAAAAAAACTGTTCGATATTAAGAATAACATGACATTCGATATATTCGACAGATGGTTTAATAATAATATTGAACTCAATTCTGATGACGTTCAATTTCTAATTGATTTAATTATAAATCATGAAATTTTAATAGATAGCTATAAAGAAGAAGATTTAAAAGTAAAGTTCATCACCCCAATATTAAATCGAATTCAATTTTTAGATCTAAACATACCATTTAGAGACTTTTATGAAGAACAATTAACCTATAAAACGGAGCATTTTATTTTAACTGGCGTAGCTGACTTTTTAATTTCAAAAGGTTTAGAATTTCCTGATGAACCATATTTTTTTATTCAAGAATTTAAAAAATCCATTAAAAACGATGATCCACGCCCCCAATTACTAGCCGAACTCATTTCAGCAGTTGAATTAAATCATTTTAGTTCAATGAAAGGAGCTTACATTGTAGGTGCTGTTTGGCATTTTGTCATTTTAGAAAAAATCGGTACCAATAAATACCAATATTTCTTTAGCAAATTATTCAATGCGACAAATATAGAAGACTTGAAATCTATTTATCGAAATTTGCTATTTGTAAAAAATGAAATTATTGAAATAACTAAAGAATAATGCCATATCGTGCCGACAAACCTGACAGGTGTCAAAAACCTGTCAGGTTTCAAATTGGAGAGCTTGTCATAACCCAGTCAATTTGACAGCGTCTCTTGAGACTCACGGAGCAAGCAGGATTAAGGAGTCCAAGATTTATCTTGGGCGTCGAAGTTTAAGTGCCAATCGTCCAAAATAAATTTTGGACTCCTATAATGATAAGTCAAAATTGACTCAAAACATGTTTCCAGCCTAGCAAATAAACATCCCATAGCCAATATCTGTCATTTTTTTTAAACAACTTAATTTCTCTCGCATAATCCCCCACCCATTTTTTATTGAAAAAATTTTGCTCTGCAACTCGAACAAGCCCCGCTTCCAAGTCCACACACGTTACAACCGCTACATGTCCAGTATTAAAAAATGCCTTATCATAAATAAGTAAATCACCCACTTGGGGTGGGTGAATTGAGCCATTGAGATAAGACTGAAATTTAAATAATTTAGCATCAGCAACGCGGATTACAAAATCTATTTTATTCCAAATATCAGAAGCGAAATCTACATCACCATAGACAACACCTCTCTGGCTCAAAAGCCATCTCCGTGTAAACTCAACACATTGCCATTGAATACCAGTGTAAATGCCATTATTGTAGTGCGGCTCAAATCTCACGCATTTGGCATTACAATTTGAATAGGCGACGACATTTCCCGCTGCCACCCCCAGTACTTCACCATAAGCTGTTGCACAATTATTGCTACACATGTGAAGATTCGTCCAAGATAAATCTTGGACTCCAAAATAACTTAATAGCATTAACTTCTAAAATAGACTAATAAAATTATGAAAACTGTAACGTTATTTCTGGCAACCAACGCTGCCGTCTTGATAACGCTGAGTTTCACTTTACGAATATTCGGTATCACCCATATGGGTGGCTTGCTCATCACGGCACTCATCATTGGCATGGGCGGCGCGTTTATCTCATTGGCGCTGTCTAAGTCGATGGCCAAAATGACGACGGGAGCGCAAATCATAGAAGAGCCGAGCAATTCTGCCGAAACGTGGCTGTTGGAGACGGTACAACGTCAAGCCAGTGCAGCCGGCATTGGTATGCCTGAAGTGGCCATTTATGACTCTCCCGATATCAATGCCTTTGCCACCGGCATGAATCGTAACAACGCACTAGTGGCAGTTAGCACCGGCTTGCTCCATGGGATGGATCATGACGAAGTTGAAGCGGTGTTAGCGCATGAAGTCAGCCATGTTGCCAATGGTGACATGGTAACGCTGACTTTAATTCAAGGCGTGGTGAATACCTTTGTGATTGTCATAGCGCGGGTGATTGGTCAACTTGTTGATCGCGTTGTGTTTAAAAATGAGAGAGGGCAGGGAGCAGGCTATTTTGTCACCAGCATGATTGCGGAATCCGTGTTAGCTATTCTTGCCAGTGTCATTGTCATGTGGTTTTCGCGGCAACGTGAATTTCACGCCGATGCTGGCTCTGCACGATTGGTAGGGCCAGACAAAATGATTGCCGCCTTGCAACGGCTACAAACGGCACACACTGGAGAATTGCCCGATCAATTAGCGGCCTTTGGCATTCATGGCAGCAAGGGGACAAGTTTGATACAGTATTTATTTATGAGCCATCCACCACTTGAAGAGCGGATTGAAGCTTTGCAGACAAAAGGAGAAATCTAGCGGATTTTTTTGGATGCTCCGTCAAAAATCATATTTTTTGAAAAAATAGGATTTTTTTTGCATAGATGCTTTTATGCCGGACGGGGTTTGCAACCCAATGCCATTAAGTTAAGACAAACCTGACAGGTGTCAAAAACCTGTCAGGTCAATCGGAGTTTACAACGACCTGCCAGGTTTTGGATACTTGTCAGCCTGATTATGGAGGGTTTATCATACTGGCATTGGGTTTGCAACCCCGTCCGTAACGTTTAACCCACTGCAAAATCAGTATATTGACGCATTTTGGTGTGATGAAAGCCAAAAACTATATCATTTTTAGGGATACCGGCTTCAACTAAATCAGTCGCAATACCATCTTCTGTCCCATCGTATTGAACCCAGATTTTGTCATTGATTAACTCAACATGGATAATGCAGTCGTGAATGTATGTTTTATTGTCCCAACCCATTTCCAAGAGTGTGTAACGGGTATGTGCGTCATCAAATACAACGTGGGATTCAATTTTACCATAAGCTGGCTTATGTTGTGCATGCTCATTGATGATGTTTTTAATCAATGTTTGGTAGTTTAATCGGGTACCCATTGGGTAATCACCTCCTTTTCTTCATCAAAGATAATCAAACGAAAAATGGGATCTGACAAGACGATTTTACCGATTTCTTCACTCAAAATACCATTAAAGGTTATTTCGTTGACGGCCAGATATAGGTGTCGATTTGGTTCTCGTAATTGAAGTACCTTATAGTATACAAAAAACTGACCCACGGCTTGTTCTAAATCCTTAACCAAAGATTTTCCCACAAAACTTTTTATTTCAATTGCTATTTCCTTTGCTCCTTTTCCAGCACTCATTAAGCGTTCAGCACCCAGATCACCATAGAGTTTTCTTCTTCCAACTTTCAAAAAAAACGGATCATGAGTAATTGTCCACCCGTCTTTTTGGAGCGCGTTTTTAACGGCATCGTGAAAAATGTCTTTTGCTGGCATAATTGTTTGTCTCTTTCAGGCGGATGCGTTATTTATGCACTAAGTAATTGGAAATAAATAACTCATT
>JBDLJY010000146.1:0-15728 GCA_039714115.1 Pseudomonadota bacterium
AATAAAACTACGGCACCATCACGATGCGCTCGCTAAACAAGTCATGGCAATATTTGAGCAAACTTTATTAAAATCTGTGCTGGACGGGGAACCTTTCGAGTCCAAAATAAATTTTGGACTCCGATATAACGCTCATATTACGGGGATTAACGAATAAACCACATAATTTTAAAGAGTTATTCGTTTATCTCCGTAATTCATGGAGCTTGATCTCCCTATTTTTCCTTCTCCTCTTGATCCATCTCTTCCATCAATGCCAGTCTGATAAACAACAAACAATTGATTTGATTAAAAAAAAATATGTGCTGGACGGCATAAGTAGGAGTCCAAGATTTATCTTGGACGTCGTCAATAGGGAGGCAACAATCTACGAAATCCATGCCACAATACAATTATCATAAAAATGAGATTGCGTAATAAAATCGCTGTGATAGAGATAGGTAGAGGCGATTGTTGACAAGAGGCGAGCCGTTGACCGAGTTTTTCCATCCATTTGCGATGCCTTGGAAATTCCCATAAATTATCAAGCCATTGCTCAGGAATGCCTTGTTTGCCCACTTGTGCCCCAATAATGCCGCCTACAATGGCAGCCGTTGTATCGGTATCACCGCCACAGCCTATAATTTCTAGTACAGCATTTTGATAATCGTTTTGATTTCTCAACCAGACATGAATCACAATCGGCACAGTATGATAAATGTAGCCAGTAACTCCTTTTTTGAGTCCAAGCGTTTCGGCAAAAGCCGCAGTGGATTGCCCAGAAACTACACTATCAATGGTTTTTTTGATCAGAGTGATTAATGCATCGGCAGATTCATTTTTGAGTAAATCTTTAAGATTGTCAAGATATGCTTGAGGAGTGACTGTTTTTTGGAGACTGGACAGATAAGCCGCCAGTGCGACAGCTAGGGCACCGAATGTTGCCTTAGGATCAGTATGAGTGATATGGGTTGCCGCTTTCACGATTTTTCTTAATTGTTCCACATCATGCCCGTAGCACACCCCAATGATAGGACATCTCATCGCCGGACCATTTCCCGCAGAAAAAACGCCACTGTTATCGGCTGAAAAGCCTAGCCATAGTTTTATAATGGCTCTGAGAGTAGCAAATCCAATCCCGGCTGGTAAACCGAGTAACCAAAATCTCAATTTCCAAGCAAAGAGCCTTTTGAAAGTTTCAACGTCGCCTTGAGAAGCGATAAGGGATTGTGCCACTAAACAGGTATGTTCTGTATCGTCAGATACCATACCTTTACCGAAAATAAAATGGTATTGGTTGAGGGCGGGGTAGAGTTTGAGAAGTCGTTGTCGGGATAAGCCTTCGTAGCTTAAACCCATTGCGTCGCCGACAGCGGTGCCTAATAAACAGCCGATGATGGCTTTTTCTTGGTTTTGGATTTTCAATTTTAGTGGTGGCGAGGGCGTTTAAAGCCGGTGTAGGTGCGCTGGTAGTGTGAGTGGATTTTAAAGCATTGTCTTCAGTCACTTGCTCTAAACGGTAAGACTGGCGGGGTTAGCAAAACCCCGCCGGGTTAACTCTATTGAACTTTCTTAAGGAAACGTTCTAAATCTTCAGAACGGGCGCTTCCAAAGTCTATTTGACTTTCTTTATTTTCTCTTTTTACAACAATATTTCTGCCTTTGACGCTGATTTGAACATCTAAACTTTCCGGCGAAGATTGTTGCTTTCTTTTTTTCTCTCTTTGATACCTTATGAGAGCAAAAATTGACAACGCAAGTGATATGCTAATTAGTGCAGCCGCAATTGTACCAACCATTTCTATATCCATGTCAAGCCCCCTATATTATTTAGATTCAACAGTAATGTACATGCCAATACTGCTTGTAATGACTGAGACGATAAACACCCAAAAAGATATATGAGCAACTATATCGTGTTTCACGATCCGAGTCCCACTTGAAAAAAATTCTCCAATTGACACAAAAGAATAAATGAAGGATGATACAGCTATAATTATGATATAGGCTGCCCCCAAAGCTCGTGTAGTTGCAGCGGGTATAGTCTTTGGAATAGCTGCGACTTCCAACAACTCGCCCAAAGCCACTGCACATAATGTAGTACTGATGAGAAATAAATCACCATCCCCAAGAATCTTGACAAAATCTACTGTAAAACCCTGGGTTATTATCCAGCCAAGAATATTAAAAATAATAGGAAGTAATGCGACACTGACACTAAAATAGAGCCAACGTTGTAATTTTGCATTAGCGGCGGTATCATTTTTCATCAGTTTTTGTCCCCTGTTATTTATAGTGATATTCACCCATTAATTCCCACAAATTCTCATAAAGAATCTTCTCAGCTTCTTCATCTAAGCCATGTTGCACAGCGAGTAAGTTATCGTAAAGATTGTTTAATGCTTTAAACAAATCTATCTCCGTGATTTCTGTATCAGCCGTTGTTGGTTGATGTATTGGCAAAACAATGTCAGTACACATAAATTTGGACGGTTCCCCAGCTTTATAGAAAGGGGATAAGAATTGTAGGGCTCCTGATCGTCGCAGCGAAGGTGGCATTGAATTATATTCTTGTTTTTATCTCAAATACAAATGATACAATCATTATTGTCCGGTAGTTCCGCAAGGTACGCCTACCATAATTTTTATGGAGTGCAAGGCGTACCTTGCACCCAATGCCATTAAGTTAAGACAAACCTGCGGGGAGACTCATACCCTTGGTAATTTTTAGTATAATTTACAACGACCTGCCAGGTTTTTGAAACCTGGCAGGTCTGATTTTGAGGCTTAACTTAATGGCATTGACCTTGCACCACAATAAAGGAAAGAGCCTTGTGTCCATAAAAAATGGTATACTTTACATCGTTGCCACCCCCATTGGCAATTTACAAGATTTCAGTCCACGAGCGCAAACCGTCTTGCGCCAAGTCGATCTCATTGCAGCTGAAGATACCCGTCACAGTCGCCATTTACTAAACCATTTTGGCATCACGACACCCTATCAATCTTTACATGAACACAATGAGCGGCAACAGTCCCATGCCTTATTGCAACGCCTACTGGCTGGTGAAAGTATCGCACTGATCAGCGATGCCGGAACTCCGCTGATCAGCGATCCGGGACATTATTTAATACAAAGTGCCCTCGCCGAGCAAATCACGGTTGTACCTATTCCTGGACCTTCTGCCTTAATCAGTGCCCTCTCAGTGGCAGGTTTTCGGGCAGACCGTTTTGTGTTTGAAGGCTTTTTACCCGCAAAAGCAGTCGCCCGTCGGCAACGCCTAGAAAATTTAGCCCATGAAACAAGGACGTTGGTATTTTATGAAGCTCCGCACCGTATGCTTGATTGTCTCAATGATATAGTGCAAAATTTTGGTCAAGAGCGAGAGGCAGTCTTGGTGAAAGAATTAACCAAAGTGTTTGAAACCGTTTATCGGGATAGTTTGAGTGGCATAGTCAACTGGTTAACTACACGGGCAGAGCGCCAAAAAGGTGAATTTGTATTAGTCGTGCAAGGCGCACCGCCCGCTGATGATAAGGTACTGAGTCCAGAAGTAAAGCGGATTTTTCACTTATTACGCAAAGAGTTACAGCTAAAAAAGGCCGCTAAATTGACCAGTGAAATCACTGGGGCTAGTAAAAATATGCTGTATGCACTTGGACTGCAATGCTAGTATGATAAACCGCAAATGATTGATTTAAAATCGTCACGGAGAGAAATCCGATTTTTCTAAAAAATCGGATTTCTTGAATAAATTTCGTAGGCGATTTATCGCCTATTTTTTAAAATTGATTTATTATACCAAACATCATGTCTAACTTATCCGACATCCGTACTCGTATTGACCAATTAGACTTACAAGTTCAAGACCTTATAACTAAACGCGCCCGCTTAGCGGATCAAGTCGCACGGGCTAAATATGCCCAAGAGGAAACCCCCAATTTTTATCGGCCAGAGCGCGAAGCGGAAATTTTGCGTAACGTCATAGCACGTAATCAAGGACCATTATCAAATGACACCCTCACGCTGATTTTTCGAGAAATCATGTCCGGCTGTTTAGCCCTACAAAAACCACTCAAGGTCGCATTTTTAGGCCCCGCCGGCACCTATACACAAGCCGCAGTCTATAAGCACTTTGGACAGGCGGCACAAAATATACCGCTACAAACCATTGATGAAGTATTTCGTGACGTCGAAGCGGGCACGGCGAATTATGGCGTGGTGCCGGTGGAAAATTCTACCGAAGGGGGGGTCAATCAAACCTTAGACTGTTTCATAAAAACACCGTTGAAAATTTGCAGCGAAATTGAATTGCCCATTCACCATCATCTACTCTCAAGGGCAGAGCAAGTTAAGCGAATTTATGCTCATCAACAATCCCTTGCCCAATGTCGCGGCTGGTTAGACAATCAGTTGCCCACGATAGAACGCATTGCTGTCAACAGTAATGCCGAAGCGGCTCGCCGTGCGGCTAATGAATCGGGTGCCGCCGCCATTGCGGGACAGATGGCGGCTGAGATTTATCAATTACAGATAGTAGCTTCACGGATTGAGGATGATGTGGATAATACCACTCGTTTTGCGGTGCTTGGACAACAAGAGGTGCCCCCCACGGGCAATGATAAAACTTCGTTGCTATTGTCCAGCCCCAATAAACCGGGCGCCTTATATCACTTGCTTGAGCCATTTGCAAAAAATAATGTGAGCATGACGCGCATTGAATCGCGCCCCTCGCGGCAGGGTATTTGGGAATATGTCTTTTTCGTTGACATTGAAGGACATATCAAAGAAAGCCCCGTTGCCAATGCTCTGCAAGTTTTAGAAAACCATACCTCTTTAATCAAACATCTCGGCTCCTATCCTCGCGCCGTTGTATAACAGAAAACGTTTCCCACGGGGTTGCAAACCCAATGCCATTATAATTTCTATTTCTGCTTTTTTTGTAGGCTGGTGGGCAACGTTGCCCACCCTACGAAACAACGTTTTTGAGCTTAACTTAAATGACTTTTTTTCAACTCGCTACGCCCGGCGTTCAAGGCTTACGTCCCTATCAACCGGGCAAACCCATCGAAGAATTAGAACGAGAATATGGGATAAAAAATGCCATAAAATTGGCCTCAAATGAAAATCCCCAGGGACCAAGTCCACGGGTGCTTGAAGCAGTGCAAGCCAGTTTAAAAAACATAGCCCGTTATCCCGACGGCAATGGCTTCGCGCTCAAAAAAGCTTTAGCACAAAAGCACAGTGTAGATATGGACATGATTACTTTGGGCAATGGCTCCAATGACGTCCTTGAATTGATTGCGCGTGCCTTTGTAAATCAGGCACACTCCGTTATTTTTTCTGAACATGCCTTTATCGTTTATCCCATCGTGACGCAAGCCATCGGTGCAAGCCCTATTGTCACTTCCGCCAAAAATTGGGGACATGATTTAAGTGCCATGCAAGCGGCGATTTGTGATGATACCCGCTTAATATTTATAGCGAATCCGAACAATCCCACCGGCACTTGGGTTGATAAAATCAGCCTAAAAGCCTTTTTAGAGACAGTGCCTGAACATGTAATTGTCGTCGTGGATGAAGCCTATTTTGAATATGCTTGTGAAAATCCTAATTATCCCAATAGTTTAGAATGGACAACCGAGCACCCTAACCTGATAGTGACTCGGACTTTTTCAAAAGCTTACGGCTTGGCAGGGCTACGAGTGGGTTATTCGATTTCTCATCCTGAAGTAGCTAATTTACTGAATCGGGTGCGGCAGCCTTTTAATGTCAATTCGATTGCGCTTGCGGCAGCCACCGCAGCCCTAGATGATAGCGAATATCTTAAAAAAAGCGTTGCTTTAAATCGTGCGGGAATGCAGCAAATGAGGCAAGCATTTGATCAAATGGCATTATCTTATATTCCGTCACTCGGAAATTTTTTAGCGGTAGATGTTGAAGACGGTGCCAAAATTTATGAATTGCTATTGCATCAAGGAATGATTACGCGCCCGATTGGCGGCGGAATGCCGCGACATCTGCGAGTGTCAATTGGGCAGCCCTCAGAAAATGAGGCGTTTATTCAAGCGTTGAAGACAGTAAGGCGATAAATCGCCTACACCTCTGCACCCAAAAATCCGATGTAATGGGTAAGTTTATTGTGTTTATCCTTAACGGCACTGACACTTAACCAACAGGGGCAGGTTTTTCCATCCTTGCAGCTGTTGGTTATTTTGCCATACCAGCATCCATTCGTCAGAATAGTATTCCACATTGTCTGAAAAAATGAGCGCCCATGTTCTCCTGAAGCGACTATACTGGGGTTTTGCCCTAATACTTCTTCTACCCTGCACCCAAATAGGTCAAGAAAAGCCTGATTGACTTTGATGATATTGACATGAGCATCAGTAATTACAATACCGACATGACTGGATTGAAATACCATAGCCGCAAGGCTGTTTTCAGTGTCCAGGCGCCCCCGCGTCAGATGGGTTGTTATCCGTGCCAGCAATTCCTTTTTATTGACAGGCTTTCTGATATAATCATTCGCGCCAATTTCCAAACCGGATACCACATTTGAGACTTCAGATTTCGCGGAGACTAGCAGCACTGGTAATTCATTGGCTGACCAAGTTTCACGGATTTTCAGGGTGAGATCATAACCGTTCATCACTGGCATGATCACATCCAGCAGAATCAAATCAGGTTTGAGTCCCTCTTCAAGTTTTGCTAAAGCTTCTAAACCAGAAGTCGCCGTGGTAATAGCATACTCTGGTGAGGACAGATACATGACAAAAAGTTGCAAAGTCAAGGGATCATCATCAACAATGAGTATCTTGAAAGGTGGCAGTGTTGGCGTTGCTTTCTGGGCATCTTTATTGACAGTGGCATCAGCAACGGGCAAAATAAAAGTAAAGCGTGAGCCAGTCCCCACCGTTGATTCAACAAAAATTGCGCCATTCTGTAATTCGAGCAATTGTTTGGTGAGATTTAAGCCCAAACCAGTACCCTCATATCGACGGGTACTGGAACCATCAAGTTGTTCAAAAGACTTAAAAAGTCTATCGAATTTATCGGCTGGAATCCCAATACCAGTGTCAGAAACCGTGATGGCTACATAAAAATCGCTTGCTACTGTACCGAGTTTTGGGTACTCAACTTTTTCCAGCACTTTCGGATCCAAGGGCGTTTTGATTTCACGATCAATGTTTCTATTCACCACTTCAGCACTGACTTCTATGCTGCCGCGCTGAGTAAATTTAATCGCATTACCGATCAGATGATGTAGAATCTGTTGCACCCGGTTTTCATCCGCCCAGGCGAGCGACAAATTGTCTGGAACGGCGTTAATGAGTTTTAGGTTTTTATCATCCAGCTGCGTTTCGTGCAGGGACAGCAGAATGCCGCTCATTTTCTGCATATTAACGGGTTTTAACTTCAGATCAATGTTTTTGCGTTTCAGCTTAGAGAAATCCAAAAGATCGTTAACAGTATTGTTTAATCTGTGTGCGCTTTGGACAAGAATGGATATTAGTTCTCTGTGTTTTTTGGAGAGTCCAGTTTGGTCAGACAAAAATTCAGACAAGCCAAGAATACCATTGAGGGGTGTCCGTAATTCATGGGAGACATTGGCTATCAATTCATTCTTGAGGTTGTCTAGGTGTTGTAACTTTGCGTTTTGTTCCGCCAGCATTTTTTCTTGTCGATAGCTGTAGAGAGCGTCCTTGACTGTTCGCCTCAAATCTTCAGCCTGCCAAGGCTTGGTTATATAACCATATAGTTTGGCATAGTTGATGGTATCAGCGACTGCCTCAAGATTAGCCTGTCCTGTGAGCATAATGTTGAGGGTTTTGGGTAAGCGGGCATGAATGCGCTTTAGCAATTCATCACCCTTGATATTGGGCATGAGGTAATCGGCAATCACGACAGCGATCTCGTATGATTTTTCTAGCAATTCTTCGATTAATGCCAAAGCATCTTCACCACTGTCAGCGAATTCAATGCGATAGTCATTGCCGAGTGCTTTATGGAGTTCGATTTCCAGACTATCGAGTACTGTTTGTTCATCATCAACACATAAAATGACTGGCTTAGACATGATTTTTTTTCCATTTTTTTTTAAGGATAATACTTAATAGACACCGTAAATGTGGTTTTGCCCGGCGTACTCTCCACATCAATTTTACCCTCATGTTTATCAATAATCCGCCTCACAATATCCAAGCCCAATCCGTTCCCTTCCCCTGCGGGTTTAGTGGTAAAAAACGGCTCAAAGATTTTCGGTTGAATTTCTGGCGGGATACCTTTGCCGCTATCGGTGATGCTGACTCGGACTTGCTCCGTTTGCTGCAAAACCTCGATAGTCAAAGTCCCCTTATAGTCCATCGCCTGTAATGCATTGTGAATGAGGTTTATCCAAACTTGATTTAAATCATCAGGATAGCACCACATCGGCGATAATTGGGCAAAGTGTTTTTTAACTAACACACCCGGTTTTAATTGATTATGATAAAGTGTTAAGACGGTTTCAATACCCTCCGTAATATTGGCTTGTACTTTTTCACCTGATGCGTCAAAACGGGCAAAATTTTTCAGCGCGAATACGACTTTGCTGGCGCGATCTGAGGCGATTGTAATAGCTTGTACGCTTTTTCGCAAACTCGCCAGTTGATAAGCATTTTCTAAAATCGCTTGGCTGTCAGCGTCTTTTAATAAAGGTAAAAAGGGGGTAACATCTTCATAAAGACCAATACCAATCAGTAACATGGCTATTGTATCAGCATTTTCAATCGCGTGTTTTTCTAATTCACTAATGAGGGCATTTTTCAAGCGGCGTTTTTCTTTGATAGACAAAGTCATGTCAATTTGATAAAAGTTTTGAACTATGTTCAAAAAATCCTGCTGACGCGCTTGGGATAGTTGTTTAAAAAAGGCGGGTAACTGTGCCAATGTGCTATTCATAAAATCAGCAATGTTGCCCAC
The DNA here is from genome assembly GCA_039714115.1 of Pseudomonadota bacterium. Classification (GTDB taxonomy): domain Bacteria; phylum Pseudomonadota; class Gammaproteobacteria; order Beggiatoales; family Beggiatoaceae; genus Thiomargarita. The sequence continues at coordinate 8,945 of JBDLJY010000146.1, forward strand.
TGAGGATCGAATAGCACCCAAAGGGGTATTGATTTCATGGGCAACGCTGGCAATCAGTTTACCCAGTGCGGCCATTTTTTCGGATTGAACCAGTTCTTGGGTACGTTCAGCCACTTTGTCTTCTAATTGTGCATAAAGACGGGCATTTTCAATGGAAATGACGACTTGGGCCGATAATAAATTGACAACTTCTAGGCGAGCAGGCGTAAAAGCAGAAGGGATCAATTTATTTTCTAAATACAAGATACCGATTAATTGACCCCTAGATTTTAGGGGCGTACATAATATGGATTGAGTTTGATGCTTGACAATGTGAGGATCGCGTGTAAAATTGCCCTTAATGGTGGCATTATTTAACACCAGCGGAGTTTGTGTGCGGGCGACATAACGGATGATGGATGCTGCTAGCGGCGGATGATTTTCAAGGGGAATGGATTGCAATACTTTGATCTCATGACTATCAAGATGGCTTTCCGCTTCGATAAACCACTCATCATGCTGAGGCAATAGCAAAAAGCCTATCTCCGCTCCGACATTTTCAATCACAATCTGCATCATTTTTTCTAACAGCCGGCTCAACACAATTTCCTCAGAAAGGCTTTGAGAGGCTTTCATTACAGTATTGAAATCTAAAGGCGAATTTCGATTAAGACTGCCGTTAGTTGTATGAAACCTATCAGAGTGTTTTTGTGCAATTGGGGATAAATCATCGAGCTTGCGTTTTGCCGCTAATTTATTAGCCTTCAGAAATTGTGCAATTTCGTACACTTTTTTCTTAATAAAAGTGACATATTTATTTTGTGGTTTTTTCATATATATTATATAGTTTAAGGAGAACTCAAATGGGAAACGAAACCAAAAAAATATTGGTGATCGATGACAATGAGGAATTGCGCTCTCTTTCAATAATGACCCTTAATATGGCCGGCTATGCAGTTAGCGGTGCAAGTAATGGAAAAGAGGGCACAGAATATATGGAACTTCTAAAGCCTGATCTGATTATCCTTGATATGATTATGCCAGTCATGGATGGTATGAGTTTTTTACATTGGCTGCGACAGACAGCCAAACAGGACATACCAGTGCTAGTGTTGACAAGCTTACAAAAACCCGATGTTGAATCCGAAGTGTTCGAGTTTGGGGCCACTGATGTCCTTTATAAACCATTTCTGCCAGATGATCTGCTTGAACATGTTCAAAAATTGCTTTGGTAGCATAAGAACTACGGGGTTTCCCAAACCCGTCAAAAATGCGCTCGAACTTATATTTATGCACCTAAAAAACCAAGTTTAACATCCGCTGTTTATCTTGCTTGGGCTGCTTTTTTAGGAACACTTTTTACCTCATTTTGAAATTTATGCAGGAGACAATCCTCCTGCATTAATAAATCTTTGCGCCAACCTGCTATTGAACTGTCTTAACACTTCTATACAATGCGCCTTAGTTTCGCTAGGTTTTCTTTCTGGCTTTTTTTCTTCATACTTTTCTGCCGGACCTCTAAAGCCTGGTTTTGCGGTATAAACCACGACAGGCTCCTGGAGCCTTTCACTAAGTTCTTCCACACTCCTCAAGATACTTGTCTCTGTATGTTCGCAAATCCTACTCCATTTTTCGCCGTATCCTGTATTTATTTTCTGAAACCCAACGTAACCGTACTTATCGCAAAAAGGACAATCCTTAATCGCTTGTTCCTCGCCTTTTTCTCGCTCTGCAACTTCTTTTTGAATTTGCTTTTCAGTAAGCACGGGTGTGAATGTGCCGTCATGGCAGCTTTTGATAATCCCTCCCAAGTATTGGATGGGGTCTTTTACGACAGTTTTTTCCATTTGCGCTTCTAACGTTTGCACCACTTTTTGTGGTTCATCGACAGTGTGCAACATGTTGGCTATAACCGTTTTAGTCTCCTCAGTAAAATCTTGCGTAAAAACAAGATCGGCATTTTTTTGGCTATCTGGCCGTCCAGGCGGCGAGTTATGTTTAGTTACCGGTGTAAAATCACCGCTACGGTATCGTCTAATAATCCCGCTAAGATAAGCAATAGGGTCCCTTACAATTCCGGCATCCATTTTCATTTCCAATACATTTATTAATTCTTGTGCATCCTCGATGCCAATCAACATGCTAATCATAATCCTTTTGACTTGCTCGCTAAACTTGAGAGCAAAGGATATGTCTGGTGCCTTTTGGGTATTCTGTGATGCACAAGGTTGCACAGTTTCTTGCGGTTGCGTTGACGGCTCCTCTATTTCCGCCTCTTTCGTGTAGGTTTGCTCCACCGACGCTTGAGTTGGCAGCATTTTGTCGTACTCTTCCAAGTATCTGAATTCTTCTGAATCCGACTCTTCTAAACTCGGCTGAAAATCTAAACTTTGTTCTACCAACAATTGCGTTGGTAGCATTTCGTCCGAGGGCGGTTCAATATCTGATTCTAACTTATCAGTTTTTTCTTCTAAGTCTGTTTGAGTTATTGCAGCCTCTTTAAGCTTTTCCGTCTCGGACGCAGCACTATGATTTGCCCTTTGCTTTGTCGGTGACTGCGTTGATGACAATTCACTTGATGGTGCAAGATTCTGTAAATCATTGAGTTGCGTTATTGCAGCCTCTTTAGGCTTTTCCGTCTCGGATTCAACACTATCGCTTGAGGGCGATTTATCATCTGTCTCTATACCTCGTTTTTCGGTGGTGTCGCTTGATTTAAAAATAGGGTTAAGGCTTGGATTTTCATATACAATTTTCTCCCATTTAAATCTGCCTTTTTTGTCGGTGTTTTTTTGACGTACCACGTAGCCTTGTTTTTCCAGTTCTTTTAAGATAGATAATACTCCGTCTCTACCAGAACAACCTTGATTAATTAAGTCACGCACTGTGAAATACCAGTTGTTAGGCCGGCTAAGTAAATAACCTAGCAAGCCTTTAGCTGGCCAAGATAGTTTTTGACCTTCAAAAACTTCGTTGCTTATTTGTGCAAAGTTCTTTTTTTTAATGACTCTGATGATACACATAATTATTACCTATTGTAACATAAATAAATTTTGTTCCATGACCTTTTGAACTTGGGGACTTTCTAATAAATCGAATATAGCCAATTCACAGTCGGCCATCTCCAGTTACCGATTGGGTTTTGTTAAAAAAAGTACCGTGCCTATTGACTTTTTGGTCAATTGGGCGTTTAATAGCGGGTGCGATCTTTAGGTGGCAACAATATATTTTTTTGCATATACGTTGTCGCCATAATTTGCGTTGTCGCTAGATATTTAGCGTCTGTATAAGATAGCTAGCGTACTATACCAACCTTACGTTGGGCAAGTCAAGCGGTTTTTTGTTGTGTATCGCCATATATTTATAGAACAATCGTTTAAATTTGTTAGCGATTATTAATGTACTTATTGAGGAAAATGTATTATGGATATTGATAATATTGGCAAACGGATATTAAAGATCAGGCAACAAACAGGGTTTAGTCAAGCAAAATTCGCCAGGTTTACCGACGTAATATATAGTTATTTGGCGATGGTTGAATTAGGCAAAAAAAAGCCGTCATTTAATTTCATTGTATCTGTGTTAGATACTACAAAAGTAAGCGCGGATTGGCTTTTGACGGGTGAAGGGGCGATGTATCTACAGACAAAAGAAAAAAAACAAGAGATAAAAGAAATTAATGAAGATAGGGTCGCTTATGGTGCTGACAATTTGTCCAGACCAGATGACCTTAAAAATCATTGGGACAAATTAAATGAAGACCAAAAAAGGATTTTGGCGGGTCATGCTAAGGAGATGGTAGAGAATAATCTTATGAGAGAATTTATAAATAAGATGACTACATCTCGGACAGCAGAAACGTTACAGGTTCCCTCATCATTAGAAACCTCATCGGATAATTGATATATTTTTGTTGGATAGCTTTTGTAATTTACAAAAACACCACCAGTTATCAGATTGTTAAAGAACAAGCGTAGGGTACGGTCCTACGCATAGATTTACTGAGTAAATCTTGACAAAAACAGTACAGGGATTGACGGATTGAGGGGATTGACTTACGGTTAAAAATCCGATTTTTTCAAAAAATCGGATTTTTTTTGCCCCTCAATCCTTGTACTATTATTCAAACCATTGACTATCCAATTATTACCGTGCCTATTGACTTTTTGGTCAATTGGGCGTTTAATGGCGGACACAATGTGCCAAGCGAGAATATAGTCAAGCATTTTGTTGCTGTAGCTATTACATTTACCCAGCAAATTAGTCAGTTTTCTCCTTTGTTAGCGCAAGAGGATGCAGTTATAGAGAATTTTGTTATGGATATAAATGATTTTGATAATCTCGGTAAACGTGTGTTAAGTATCAGAAAACAAAAGAATTTAAAACAAAAAATTTTTTCTGAGTTGATTGGTGTGACACATAGTTACTTGTCTGTAGTCGAACACGATAAACAAAGGCCGTCGCTTGCCTTTATAATGTCTGTGTTAAAGGCAACAAAAGTGAATGCAGATTGGCTTTTGACGGGCAGGGGATCAATGTACCCGCCAATAAAAACAGAAAAACAAGAGATAAAAGAAATTAATGAAGATAGGGTCGCTTATGGTGCTGACAATTCGCCCAGACCAGATGACCTTAAAAATCATTGGGACAAATTAAATGAAGACCAAAAAAGGATTTTGGCGGGTCATGCTAAGGAGATGGTAGAGAATAATCTTATGAGAGAATTTATAAATAAGATGACTACATCTCGGACAGCAGAAACGTTACAGGTTCCCTCATCATTAGAAACCTCATCGGATAATTGATATATTTTTGTTGGCTATCTTTTGTAATTTACAAAAACACCACCACCAGTTACCGACACACAAACACCGTCGATTCGTTGACTTAACTTTAACGGCCAAACCCTGTGCAATGTTAACAGTTAACACATGCGGTATAACAAGTTAACGTAGTAGTAGTGTTGTTGTTTTTTTTTCAGTATTATTAAAATCAGTATTATTAAAATCAGTATTATTAAACGCCCGCTCGCGCCGTATCCGGCCAAGCCGGTTATGGAGTTAGCGGTGCCGGACGGGGTTTTTAATTTAATTTAATGCAACCAGTTCTCTCACTCCGTTCGAGACGACGTTTCAGATTTTGTGCCGTCCAGCATGGAAAGCTTATATTGTGCCGTTTATTTCTCAATTGTTCTTGACACTTGTGCCGGACAGGGTTTGCAACCATATCCATTAAGACAACCCTCCCCAAATCAGACCTGCTGGGAGACCCATACCCAGCAGGTCGTTGTAAGTTAAGGTAAAAATTAACCTGACAGGTTTTTGACACCTATCAGGTTTGTCTTAACTTAATGGATATGGTTTACAACCCCGTCCGTGACGTTTCAGATACCAATTCGTCCAAAATAAATTATATAAATTTATAGAATTGGCTTGTTGGTTATGTCTAGTTTTTATCCTTTCTTATAAGCTATCTTTTCTTGATTAACGAAAAAAAAGCAACCCCCGAAACTATCAGTTAAGGCTTTTCGGAGTCCAAGATTTCTCCTAACGTCGAAACAGGTTTATTTTGGACGGGCGAGGACTTTAGTCCTACTTTTCAAACAAAGTCACAAACTCTTCGTAACCCTCCTCAGCCAATTTTTCCTTGGGAATAAATCGCAATGAGGCAGAATTGATGCAGTAACGCTGTCCTGTGGAGGGTGGGCCGTCTGGAAATACATGGCCTAGATGAGAATCGCCATATTTGCTACGCACCTCAATGCGCGGCATGAATAGCTTAAAGTCTTTACGCTCTACGACGTGATCCTCATTGATAGATCTGCTAAAACTCGGCCAACCTGTCCCAGAATCATATTTATCCAGAGACGAAAACAGCGGCTCTCCGGTCACGATATCTACATAGATACCCTCTTGCTTATTATCCCAGTATTCGTTTTCAAACGGCTTCTCAGTCCCCTCATTCTGTGTCACATCATATTGCAATTCTGTCAATTGAATCCGTAAAACCTCATCTGATGGCTTTTCGTAGGTTTTTGAGAGTTCATCTCCCCAAGTTTTTTCCAAAAATTCATCCCGCCCTGAATGGTAGCGGTAGAATTTATAGCGAAGAGGATTCTTTTTATGGTAATCCTGATGATAATCCTCTGCTGGATAAAATTGTTCAAACTGCTTTATTTCCGTCGCTATGGGACGATCAAAACGCCCTGAAGCATCCAAAGCAGCGCGTGATTTTTCCGCAATTTCCCTTTGTGTCTCGTCATGGTAAAAGATGAGCGGGCGGTATTGCTCGCCTCTGTCCGCAAACTGGCCCCCATTGTCTGTGGGGTTAATCTGCCGCCAAAAGGATTCCACCAAGGCCTCATAAGAGATCACAGTTGGATCATAGTAAACCTGAACCGCTTCCACATGCCCGGTTCTACCGGATGTCACTTGCTCGTAGCTGGGGTTTTTCAGATGACCGCCAGTATAGCCAGAGATCACTTCATGTACGCCCGTTAGTTTTTCAAAGCCGGACTCTACACACCAGAAACAGCCTCCGGCAAATGTTGCCAGTTCATAGTTGTTCATTTTTAGACTCCTTTGCAATTGCAATGTTTTTTCATTAGTGCCTTGGCTGCATCCACTGAGAACAGCCAAAGCGCACAGTACACTTATCAGAAAATTTTTCATAATTTTTTTCCTATTCTCCAGACCACTTCGTAGCATCAATGCCATTAAGTTAAGCTTAAAATATTGATTTTATTCAGTTGTTTCGGGAATGGAGCGGAGCGGATTTCCCGAAACCATCATTTGAGTTTCGGGAA
>JBDLJY010000147.1:0-15557 GCA_039714115.1 Pseudomonadota bacterium
GTTTTGGAAACCTGGCAGGTCTTCTTTTGGGGGCTTAACTTAATGGCATTGCCTGTTAGCATTAGGGTTGCCGCAAACACTGTGTCTCCCACAGTTCTTTCCACTGGCTGGCTTTCACCTGTCAAAATGTGTTGGTCAATACTGGCTGAACCTGTTTGGATGACACCATCAACAGGAATAATTTCTCCAGCATGGACAATAATAATGTCATTTTTTGGCACAGTTTCAAACGGGACTTGAATTTCCACGCCATCTTTTTCCAACCAAACCTTGTCAGTGTGTCCTGAGAAAATCTTAATCAAATGTTTTTGCGAGTTGTCTTCGGCTTTTTTGATCAGTTTCACCATGAAACTGCCCATAAGTCCCGCTATTGCTGCTAAAATTAATTGTCCTACGGCAATCATGCCAATCAGCAGAACTGCGGAGCTTAAATAAACAGTGATAAAGCGTTTTTGTTTGAAGTCTTGCAGCACGTTGTGAAAAATATGACGCGCCAAATACAGCACGGCGGCACTGCCTAACAGGTGAAATGCGGGTGACACAGTCCCTAGTAATGTAAGCCCTAAGGCTCCAGAAGATAGCACAAAGTTGCGGTTTTTTTCTTTTTTGCGACGCTCAATGTCTGCCTGCATATTGGGATCTAGGCTAAGTTGGAGTTGCTGTCGCTCATCACCCCAAATAGCATTTTTTAAATCGTAAACCAACTTTTTGCCATCAAATGGGGCTTGTTGATTCTCTTTTTCAGTAGTTTGTTGAACAACAGAAGAGAAAGATGTGGTCTTTTTACGCTTCAACTTACGCCAAAGCGCGGCCCCCCCTCCTAATATAGCTAGTTCAATTAGCATTGCTTTTCCTTATTGGCGACACAATACCATTCAAGTGTGCCTAACATATCCTCATAGCGGCTCAACAAAGTCGCTTTTGCCGCTTCAAACGACAAATGATATTTTTCAGCATAACGCAATGGTAAATGTGTAAGCCAAAAATGGTTATCAAAATGAAGATCGAGTAAAGTCCCATCCATATCAAGAAAAACGGTGTCGATGGACTGCCAATTGAGAAAAGACATATAGATTCCAAGTCTAAACGAGATTAAAAATTATAGCACACGGATTGAAACAGGAGCCTACCTTGCACATCTTTTTCGTCGTTGATCAGCTTGCTTGCAAAATACCAAGCAAAAGGTTTAACATTTGGCACTCGTGTTAAGCTAACAAAAAAACACAAATTAAAAATTTTAATGAACACATCAGTTTTATTTGGGCCGTCGCTGATCTACTCAGAGGAGATTACAAGCAAAGTGAATACGGCAAAGTGATATTACCGTTTACCGTCTTGCGGCGTTTGGATTCAGTCTTGGAAAAAACCAAAGAGGCGGTTTTAGCTCAGGTAAACAATTTATCGACAAAAAAAATTGACGCTAAAACGAAAGAAGTGTTGCTCAATAAAGCAGCAGGCGCCAATTTTCATAATGTTTCAAAGTTAACATGGAAAAAATTGTTGGAGGAACCCGACAATATTAAAGAAAATTTAACACACTATATTCAAAGTTTTAATCAAGAAGTCAATGAAGTCTTTATTGAACACTTCGATTTTGAAAAACAGCTAGAAAAGTTAGATCGTGCTAATTTGCTTTATCTCGTTATGCAAAAATGAACGTTCCGTTACTTCGTTTCAAGGCTATCAATTTGCACCCTGATAAAGTATCCAATATGGCAATGGGTTACATTTTTGAAGAGCTGATACGTCGATTTTCAGAACAAAGCAATGAAACCGCTGGAGAACATTTTACGCCGCGTGAAGTCATCCGTTTAATGGTTAATTTATTATTTATAGAAGACAAAGAAATCTTAACCACTTAAAATGCCATTCGTACCTTATATGATCCCGCTTGTGGTACCGGCGGCATGTTAAGTGTCGCAGAAGATTATTTACATGAATTGAATAGCCATGCCCATTTAGAAGTTTTCGGGCAAGAGTTAAACGGAGAATCTTATGCCATCTGTCAATCTGACATGATGCTAAAAGGAAAAAATAAAAAAAATATCAAATATGGCAATAGTTTTAGTGAAGATGGTTTGCCTCTTCAGAAGTTTAACTACATGTTATCTAATCCGCCGTTTGGGGTGGAATGGAAAAAGGTGGAAAAGTTCATCAAAAATGAAGCTAATACGCAAGGCTAGGCTATTATGGCAGATTTGGTGCCGGCTTGCCGCGTGTGAGTGATGGCTCATTGTTGTTTGTGCAGCACATGATCAGCAAAATGAGTGATGATGGTAGCCGTATTGCCGTGGTATTGAATGGCTCGCCTTTATTTAGCGGCGGAGCGGGTAGCGGTGAAAGTGAGATACGCCGTTGGATTATTATTTTTGATAATGCAGATTTTGGTTATCAGCGTGTGACGGTAGAACGCCCTTTGAGGTTAAATTTTTGCATGGAGCGTATTGATTTAGTCAAAGCAACTAAAGGGTTTCAAAAATTTTAAAAGGCGGCACAAGAGGAGTTTATAAAGGCGTTGGGGCGGATTGATAGTGGGAAAAAATTCCAAAATCGTGAACAGTTTGTTAAGGTATTGAATAAGGCGTTAAAAGCGGAATCGTTGAAGTTATCGGCGGCTCAGTTAAAATGGGTGCTTGCGGCGTTGAGTGAGACTGATGAGTGTGCTGATATTTGCAGAGATAAAAAAGGCAATGCTGAGCCAGATGCTGATTTACGGGATTATGAGAATGTGCCGTTAAAAGAGGATGTGCAAGTTTATTTTGAGCGAGAAGTGTTGCCTTATGTGCCAGAGGCTTGGATGGGTAAGACTAAAATAGGTTATGAAATTCAGTTTAATCGGCATTTTTATCAGTATGTGCCACCGCGCTCATTGGCGGAGATTGATGCGGATTTGGATAGGGTGAGTTCTGAGATTATGGGGTTGTTGCGGGAGGTAAAGTGATGATGGCGATGAGACTGAATATTTGAACACTAACAACGCTTAGAGAGGAATTTATGCCACGAACTGATTTATACCATAACCAAGTTAAACACGCTCTTGTCAAAGAAGGTTGGAAAATTACTCTTAAAAAAATTATTTCTGATCAACAAATCAAATTGTTAGTTTTCGATCCAGAAACAGAGGAGATCATACAATGGATAAGCTAGAAAACTATCGACGTATTATTAAAATGTGTGGCATATCACGCTAAATATGTGCCCAGTCATGGGCAAATTGAAGTAGCCCCTTTTATTGATATAGAACATGATAACTATGGATTGATAGATGTTGGTTGGAATCTCACTGGTAGAGTTCACTCGATTATTTTTCATTTGCGAATTGAAAAAGGTAAAATTTGGATAGAGTGGGATGGAATAGAAAGCAGTGTTACACAAGAATTAGTCGATGCGGGTATCCCCAAAAAGGATATTATATTAGGCTTTCAGCGTCCCAAAAGGCGAGCGATTACGGGGTTTGCCGTTGCCTAAAAAGTTTTAAAGGCGGCTTGTGCCACCGCGCTCATTGGCGGAGATTGAAGCGGATTTGACACCCTCATTAAAAAAGCAAACCAAGCCATTGCACTACTAAAAGAACGCCGCACAGCCCTAATCTCCGCCGCCATCACCGGCAAAATAGATGTACGGCATAAATGAGCGTTGCCATCAGGTTTCGTCATTAATCAAAACCAATAACTACAGGGATTACATGTAAGAAGGGATAAGTCAAAACCCAAGAATACCATTAATTAAGAATATTTGACGGTTTTGACTTATCCTTTATTACATATAATCCCTGTAGTTATTGACGGTTTTGACTTATCCATTATTATAACTAATCCCTGTAGTTCTCCCCTATAGTTTTTAATCAAATCAAGGAACCAAAACAAATGACAACACACCGAAAAAACCACCTCATCACCCACGCCGGCTACCAAATCGCACCCAACACCCAATTTGATACCCAATGCCATTAAGTTAAGGATAACTGATTGATTTTTAAATCAAAAAATATGTGCAGGACGGGTTTTTTTCGTTGTTTCGGGAAATCCGCTCCGCTCCATTCCCGAAACAACAGAATCCCTTATGGTATAAAGCGGGTTTATCATACTGGCATTGAATTTGATACCGCCCTAGCCCTAGACAAAACCACACTCACAAACTTTATCAAAACCACACAAAAAAACGTCTGGCAAAAATTAAAAGACATTCACGGCACACCAGAAAAAATCCTTGAACGCATAGCCAACGAATGCGACACACGCGGCTTGCTCGATGTCATCCGAAAAGGCGTAAAAGACAGAGGGCAACATATACGTCTCGCCTACTTCAAACCCGCCACCACCCTCAATCAAACCACCCTAAAACATTACAACCAAAACAAACTCACCGTCATGCGGCAAGTCAAATTCAACACCCATCAAAGCATTGACATGTTGCTATCACTCAACGGCTTGCCACCATTGAACTCAAAAACCCCTTTACTGGACAACGCGCCATCCATGCCATCAAACAATACCGCGACAGAAAACCCTCAAAACATACCCCGTTGCTCCAACGCGCCTTAATCCATTTTGCCCTAGACATAGTTGGTTAGACATCATCCAACGCTTTATCCTTGACACCGGCAACACATACATTTTCCCGCGTTATCACCAACTCACCGCAACACGCCTACTGCTTGCCTCAGCCAAAACCCATGGCACTGGCAAAAATTACCTGTTTTTTGCGTCAAATCATAGATTGGCAAGATATCAACTTAGAAAAACTCTATAGCTATAGCCGCTACCTACTCACCAAATTACCTTACAGAGATAGCAATCAAATAGACTTAGATCAAGAAGTGCTACTGACGAGCTACCGTAATGAAAAAACCTTTGAAGGGAGTGCGGCATTAAATATTGGCGAAACTGCGTCGGTTTATGGAGCAACGGCGGTGGGTACAGGCAAAGAAAAAACGCCACATCATTCACCACTATCTGACATTATCCAACAAATCAATGAACGCTTTGGCACCCACCTGACTGAACAAGACAAACTGGTGTTTGTCCTGTACTGAGCTATATTGGTATCAAATCGGAGTGCCTCACATCAGTTATTAAGTCCAAAACACTGCCGCGTCCACACCCACGAATCTACTGTTTCAAAAATCGCTCTCCCTTGAGGAGACAAAATACCATAAAGACAATATTCACCCGTGGGCAAATTATTGGGTAAGATCAAATCCAATAAGATCACAGGGCTAGCGGGAGTCCTTTGTCCACTCCATTTAGCAACAAAATTGATGGCAGCAATTTCATTAGTGTTTGTCAGCGCAAAAAAGTTTCCATCCGGCATCACCACGGCGGCATATAAGTCATATCCCGAACTTAAATTCTCCGTCAGTTGCGCCTGAAAATGCTCTTCGGAGCTGTAATGCTCTTTTTCCAAGGCGATTTGCACAAAAGTTTCTTCTGGCGTACCATCTATCGTCGGACAAGCCGTTTGAGTAACATCCCAAAGTGAGTTGAGGTTTTCAAGCCAAGCAAGCAGTTCATGATTAGAAGCCGTTAAGTGGTTATCTCTTAATTCTAGCCACGATAGATTATCTAGGTTCATCAAAGAAACTGGGATTTCGCCGCACAGTTGGTTGGAATACAAATAGAGACTGTTTAAATTACTCAAGTTACCAAGTGAGGGAGGGATAGAACCACTGAGTTGGTTAAAATGCAGCCATAAAGCCTCCAAATGACTCAAATTACCAAGAGTTGCGGGGATCGAGCCACTGAGTTCATTGGAATACAAATAGAGACGCTTCAAATTAGTCAAATTACCAAGTTCCGCCGGGATCGAGCCGCTGAGTTGGTTGGAATACAGAGAAATAAATTCCAAACGAGTCAAATTACCAAGTTCCGCCGGGATAGAACCGCTGAGTTGGTTTTTATGCAGCCTGAGCCATTCCAAATGGGTCAAATTACCAAGCACCGCCAGAATCGAGCCGCTGAGTTGGTTTCCATGCAGATTGACTCTGGTTACATGTCCATCGCCACATATTATTCCAGTCCAACGACAAGGCGTATTTGTCACATTCCATCCCTGCTTAACATCCCACTGATCGCCATTAGTACTATAATAGAGATCGAGAAGAATTTCACACTCTGCGGCTGGAATTTCAGTCACTTCCGCGCAGTTAGTTGCCGCTTGCGCTTGTAGGCATAATCCTATTAATGAAATAATAATCCATGATTTATTTTTGAAGTTCATTTTTTATTCCCCTGAATTTTAAGGTATTTTTGAATAGGCAAGATTTATCTTGGACGTATGCAAGATAAATTTGCCCGACTCCAAAATACTCTCTGGCAAGCCCATTGCTTAATTAAAAGATAGTGGATAAATTCAATGAATCAAGATCAAACTAGTTAACACGCGACACCTTTGCTATGAGACTAGGTTCCCATGCAAGCGCGTGGGAACCAGAGAAGAATTCACCACCGTGGTGTTCTGCACTGTGCGGGTCAATGCCATATCGTGCCGGAAATTTGTAGGGTGGATCGCAAAGCGTAATCCACCAGCAGCGGCTAAAAATGGTAGGGTCAATGCCATTAAGTTAAGCTTAAAATATTGATTTTATTATCAAAATAATCATAAGCCTGACTTTGTTTGCAGTCCCATCCGCACGCCCTCGTATAAAACGTTACTTAGGGGTTGCAAACCCCGTCCCCCGCTTTTTTTTTAAAATCAATCATTTGTCCGGCACGATATGGCATTGAATGGTAGGGTGGGTTTCGCTCTGTTAAACCCGTTAGGCTAGCTTAAAAGCTTCCAAATAACTGGTTTATTTCTTTTTCCATTTCTTCAAAACGGATTTGAATAGCACCAGTTTGTGAATCAAAATTTTTAAAGAATTTCAGAGGTATTTTCAGTTTTCCCAAAATTGTTTGACATTCTAATAAGCCTTTTTGATCCGTTTTGTTAAAGATGGCATGAATTTTATCTTCTTGACTCGCACAGCCTCTGCCGTTATAAAATACTATGCCGGCAAACCGAATTTTTAAGCCTTTAAACTCTTCATAATTGTTATGATCATTGATTGACAGTAAAAAATAAAACCGACTGATACTATCTTCAAACTTTTTAAGCGTTTTCTCTAACAGTATATCTTTGATTTCACTCTTTAATTCAATTAGGTAAACATTTAAAAATTTTTTTCTGTTTTTACCTTTGACAAAAGCTAAAGCAATCTCGACGGTTTTATTGCCTTCACCTAGTGGCGATAATCCTTGAACCTTATTTTCTAAATTAATTCTCCAAAGATGATAGACACTATTATCGCAAGGCATGTCGTTGATGATGACTTTTTTTAACACACCACTTTTTCTCTTTCCGACATTCTTGCGTTCCACTATTTCAATTCTATCAGTGGTGATTTCAATGACAAAAGCATCTGGTTGTTTGCCCAATTCATTTTGTAATTCATAACGGATTTGGCTAACCAACATGATTTTAATCTTCCTTATTGATTAATTGATAAATTTGATCAGTCAATATCTCGCTGATATTTTTAATCTTTCTGATTTCATAAGAGAAATCTTTAAAATGCACACCGTAATCCTTCGGATCATAAGGGATAATTCTACTCCCTTCAAAGAAATAAATCCCAATCTCCTTGGTAGTCAGGTTGATGTTTGGGTTGAATTCTGGATAACTGTTTATCGCTATGTGTACTTGTTGGGATTTTAACCAACCTAAATAAATATAATTATTGACGGCATCCGCTAACAAAGGACTGTGCGTGGTAATCAACACTTTATTATTGTTATCATTGACAAAATCGAGTAGCACATTTAGCAAGGCTATCTGATTTTGTGGGTGTAAATTTTCTTCTGGTTCATCAATCATCAGAAAATTATTGTTCTTGTCAGCCCAATATTTAAAATAAAGATATAAGGTACTGAGTTGATTCACCGATGATGAAGACAAATACATGGGTAAATCATTGCCTTGTTCCTTCATTTTCAAGTAAAAATCTAAGGGTGCCAAGCCTTGATCCTTTTTGGTGACAATATCGCCTCCCATTATTTGGCTCAGATCAAAAACCAGTTGATCGTAATAACCAGTAACCTTTGTCTCTTCATTGAGCCGATATATTTTATCAAACAGCCAATTCATGGGTTCTGTATAAGGACTTTGGTAATGACTTTCAAAAGCATGAACTGGGAGCGATTCCAACGCGATGTCTTCTCCTTTTTCCTTTTTTTTCAGCAACTCAAGTAGCATTTGCGACAGGGCATCTCTTTCTTTGGACAAAGCTTCTCTCTTTTCTTTTTCTAATCGGTAAATGTATTGATAAAAAATCGGATAAAAAAGACGACTAGAAGGTAGAAAAAAAGGTTGATGAACATTATCCATCAGCACCGAGAGGATGAACTTGATAAGTGTTACCTTCCTTGAAGAAGTTGATTGTTCAACCACATTTTCATTCAGAGACAAAAACGGCTGGGTTAATTCGATAGGCAAGTGTTTTTCTTCAAACGTCACACTTAAAGTGCCCTTAACCTTGGACATCATCAAAAACTGACCATTTTTTTCATTGACTCTTGCTACCCCTTCCCGGTGAGCGTTTTTAATATCATTTAGGTTATATTGAAAACCAACAGAAAATTTATCTAAGGTAAAATGATGACTGTCAATATTCAATGTTTTGGGAATGATATGACGGATTAAAAAGTCTGAGAATTGTTCTAAAATGGTATCCAACAATTCGGACGTTAATTCGAGAGAATCTTTGTCCTCCAAACTCAAATCCCAAAGAGTCATCGCGTTAGCAAAACTATCAATGGTTTTGTTATGAAACAAACTCCACAAAAGTTGCGATAGATAGGTTTTACCGCTATTGTTATAGCCAACAAAGACATAGACTTTTTTGGATAAATCAATTTCACCTTTTTTAATAGGGCCAAAATTTTTAATAATTAATTGCATGTTCTGTACCTCAAATACAATACATTAAAATTCATGGTTTGGTACTTAATGGTCCAAGATAAATATTGGACTCCTAGTCAATATATCAATGCCAGGCTTGCAAAATACCAAGCAAAAGGCTTAACATTTTCCTCGTTCCCACGCTCCGCGCTCATCGTTATACACAAGTCTCATGGAAACTTAGAAATTTTATTATTAACCGTGCGTCGGCGCAAAAAAAATCCTATTTTTTGGAAAAATAGGATTTTTAACCGTGCGTCGGCACCCAAAAAATCCTATTTTTTGGAAAAATAGGATTTTTAACCGTGCATTGGTGCCAAAAAATCCTATTTTTTTGATTATAAAATTATTTTGTGTAGATAATAAAATCAATCAGTTACAACTCTCAGAGACACTTGTGTATAACGATGAGCGCGGAGCGTGGGAACGATAAAAAAACCGCTATTCGTGTCCCCGCTCTAAGTTAACCACCTCTTTGTCTGTCTTTTCAGATTCCTGCTCACTGGCGGTGTCCAACACCTCAGCAACTGGAATCTTATCTTTTTCTTCAACATCGGAAGTGGCTTGCTTGTCTTCATCTTTGTCTATCTTTTCAGATTCCTGCTCACTGGCGGTGTCCAACACCTCTGCAACTGGATTCTTATCTTTTTCTTCAACATCGGAAGTGGCTTGCTTGTCTTCATCTTTATCTATCTTTTCAGATTCAGGCTCACTGGCGGTATCCAACACCTCAGCAACTGGATTCTTATCTTTTTCTTCAACATCGGGAGTGTAGTCAAACAGATCCGCCTGCCCCTCTATTTCCTTGAGTTCTGTCAACGGCGGTAAATCATTAAGCGTTTTTAAATTAAAGTAGTTGAGAAATTCGCGGGTTGTGCCATATAAAGCCGGACGACCAGGAGTGTCACGGTGCGCCAGCACTCTTATCCAATTATAATCTTGTAATTTTTTGATAAGATCTGTACTCACACTAATGCCACGTATGGCCTCAATTTCGCCGCGAGTGATGGGTTGGCGGTAGGCAATAATGGAGATCGTTTCCAGTAAGGCGCGTGAATAACGGGGCGTGCGTTCAGGTTGTAGGCGTTTCAGCCAAGGTGTTAAGTTTTGTTTGGTTTGAAAGCGATAACCGCTCGCAACTTGCACCAGTTCTATGCCCCGCTCCGCATAATCTTCACCCAATTCTCGCAGCATAGCTCGGATCAGACTACGTTCTGGACGCTCAGTCTCCGCAAATAAGTCGAGAAAGTGGTCAATCGTTAGCGGTTTGCCGGCGGCGAATAAGGCGGCTTCAATGATGGATTTTAGGGATTGGTTAGTCATTTTTTTTTAGGCGATAAATCGCCTACTACGAACGGGTTTATCATTGGACTGCGGGGTGTGTTTACGCTTGCACGCCTATTTTGATAACTTGTATCATCTCAAAAGGCTGCTGCTGAACAAGCTGTATTAATGATTCTTTAGTCAATTCTAATATAGCTAATATCGTGACAACCACCCCAGCACGACCTTCTTCAAGCGTAAAACAATCCACAAAATCAATACGGTGAGATGTTTTTAGCCTTTCTAAAATTAAACTCATACGTTCTCGCACCGAAAGATGTTCACGCATCACTTGATGTGATGTAAACATGGCAGCCCGTTTCATCACATCTCGTATCGCATCCAGCAGGGCCGACCAACTGATATTGGGTAATATGATTTCTTTAGGCATTTCATGCTTTTGCACTGAAACGGGCCAAATGTCTCGAACCATCCGAGGTAAAGCATCTAAATCTTGTGCAGCTTGTTTATATTGGGCATATTCACGCAGTTGTTGTACTAATTTGGCGCGTGGATCAGAATCGGATTCAGTCTCTTTGGAAGTCGGTAACAACAGGCGAGATTTAATCTCCATCAAAACCGCTGCCATGAGTAGATATTCTGCCGCCAAATCCAGATTAAATTCTTGCATTAAGTCAACGTATTGCAAATACTGGCGAGTGATTTCGGCAATCGGAATATCCAGAATATCCAGATTTTGGTGTTGTATTAGATAAAGTAACAAGTCCAGGGGCCCTTCAAAGCTTTCTAAAAGAATTTGTAGAGCCTCTGCTGGCACATAAAGGTCAGTCGGCCAAGCCTCAAGTGGTGTGCCCTGCACAATGGCAGGGGGTAATTCCTTTGTCATTTCAGCGTTCAATGGTACATCAGTCCCATGGCTTGTCGCACTTCGTCAAGTGTTTCAGAGGCCGCAGTCCGGGCTTCTTCGCAGCCTTCAGCCAGTATCACTTGCACAGATTCTGGCTCTTCAATGTATAGCTTGGCACGCTCTTGAATCGGTGCCAGTTCGGCCAACACCGCATCTATCACTGGTTGTTTGCATTCTATACAGCCTATCACGGCACGGCGACAGCCGTTTTGTACCCATTTTTTTACTTCGTCATTGGAGTAAATTTCATGGAATTGCCATACGGGACATTTTTCTGGATCACCGGGATCAGTGCGCCGCACTCGTGCCGGATCGGTACGCATAGTGCGTATCTTTTTTTCTACACTGCTAGGGGCTTCACGCAGGGCAATGGTGTTGTTGTAGGATTTGGACATTTTTTGTCCATCTAAGCCCGGCATTTTAGCCGTTGGAGTCAGCAAGGCTTCCGGTTCTGGCAAAATAGTTTTGGTTTCGCCTTCCAAATAACCTAACAGGCGCTTTTTATCGCCAAGGGAGATATTTTGCCTCGCTTCCACTAGGGCTTGGGCGGTACTTAAGGCATCATCATTGCCTTGTTCTTGATAGCGTTTTCTTAATTCTTTGTAAAGTTTTGCATTTTTTTTGCCCATTTTACGGATCGCCTCTTTAGCCTTTTTTTCAAAATCGGGTTCGCGTCCGTAAAAATGATTGAACCGTCGCGCTATTTCGCGGGTCAATTCAACATGGGCAACTTGATCTTCTCCGACGGGTACTTTGCCGGCTTTGTAAACCAAAATATCAGCACTTTGTAGCAATGGATAGCCTAGAAATCCGTAGGTGGATAAGTCTTTTTCCTTGAGTTTCTCTTGTTGGTCTTTGTAAGTCGGGATACGCTCTAACCAACTGAGCGGCGTCGACATGGATAGTAATAAGTGCAGTTCGGCATGTTCGGGCACTTTAGATTGAACGAATAGGGTGGCTTCACCGGGGTTAATGCCGACCGCTAACCAGTCTATCAGCATATCTCTGACGCTTTGAGCGATGATTTTGGTGTTGTTATATTCTGTGGTGAGGGCGTGCCAATCGGCAACGAAGAAGTAACATTGATATTCGTGTTGTAGTTTTAGCCAATTTTTGAGTACGCCATGATAATGGCCTAAATGTAATTGACCTGTCGGTCGCATACCCGATAAGACGCGCTGTGACATAGTTTCCTCAACTTAAAAAAATACGATGACATAGTAGGCGATAAATCGCCTACTACGAACGGTTTATCATATACCAACAAACCACAATAATTGTTGGTACATCAAATTGACGACGGGCCATAAAACATATTCCAACATGCCCGTTAATAGTAAGACTACTAGGATGATTAATCCAAAGGGTTCAAGCCGTCCAAATGAGTCTGCCAAACTGGGTGGCAA
Source organism: Pseudomonadota bacterium (assembly GCA_039714115.1). Classification (GTDB taxonomy): domain Bacteria; phylum Pseudomonadota; class Gammaproteobacteria; order Beggiatoales; family Beggiatoaceae; genus Thiomargarita. Next base: position 12,535 of record JBDLJY010000147.1, read on the forward strand.
GGTGCTGTAAAGCACTCGTCCGCCGTCCAATGGCAATATCGGCAATAAATTCAGTATCATCAAAATGGCATTAATTAAGATACCGGCTATGCCCATGTAGATTAAAAAAACGGCTGGCGCAAAAGCACCTGTGAGCAGCAAACCAAATTTGGCAATGAGTGCCCAAAAGATTGCCATCAGTAGGTTAGCCCCCGGCCCTGCTAAAGCCACTAAGGCCATATCGCGGCGGGGTTGTCTCAGTCGATGAAAATTGACTGGTACAGGCTTAGCCCAACCAAACACAAAGCCTGTCGTTACCAACAACAGCAACGGTAGTAGCACCGTGCCTATCGGATCGATGTGCTTAATCGGATTTAAGGTAATACGGCCAAGTCGATGTGCCGTGTCATCACCGAGTTTGAAGGCAACCCAACCATGAGCCACTTCATGCACCGTGATAGCAAACAGCACCGGCAATGTCCAGATTGCCACTTGTTGTAAAGTGCTTAATTCTTCCATTATCAGTTATCTTTTGTTACCCAGTTTTAAACACTTCAACAGGCCCTTTACCGTGCCGGAGAATTTGGGGTGGAGCGGTCATCATATCAACAACGGTGGTGGGTTCAAATCCACAATGTTCGCTGTCTATAATCATATCGACCTGTTTTTCCAGTAATTCTCTTATTGTGTCAGGCTCCGTTTCTGGTATGTCTTTGCCCGGCATGATTAGAGTGGAACTCATAATCGGCTCCCCTAAGATGCCTAAAATGGCTTGGGCAACGGGATGATCCGGTACACGTAAGCCAATGGTTTTACGCTTAGGATTTTGCAAACGACGCGGCACTTCATTGGTGGCTTTCAATATAAACGTGTAGGGGCCGGGCGTTAGCGCCTTCATTAGGCGAAATGCGGTATTATCGACTTTCGCGTATGTGCCAATCTCAGAAAGATCGCGGCATACTAAGGTGAAGTTATGCTCTTTATCTGTTTGGCGAATGCGACTTATTCGATCCATCGCGGCTTTATCGCCGATCTGGCAGCCGAGTGCATAACAGGAATCAGTCGGATATACCATCAAGCCGCCGCCCCGTATAATCTCAACTACTTGATTGATTAGCCTTTTTTGCGGATTGTTGGGGTGGATAGTAAAGAATTTGCTCATAATTTTTTTATTGTCAAATTTTTTTATTTGAGACTGTCACGACGCAGGTAAACTAAATCCCACACGCGATGCCCTAAACGCAGCCCACGCTGTTCAAATTTAGTCAATGGACGTTCAGGTGGACGATCTGCAAAACCGCCTCCTGCGACATGATTGATAAATTCAGGGGCTGCCTCTAAAACTTCTAACATTTGTTCCGCATAATTTTCCCAATCAGTGGCTAACTGTAGATATCCGCCTGATTTCATTCGTTGAGCGAGTAACTTGACAAAATCTGGTTGTACCAGCCGCCGTTTTTGATGACGCTTTTTTGACCAAGGATCGGGAAAAAAGAGGTAAACGGCATCCAAACTGTACAGCGGTAACTGGTCTTGTAAGACTTCCACGGCATCAGCACATATCACTCGTACATTGGTCAATTCGGCGGCTTCTATCTGCAATAAGAGATGACCGATGCCGGGACGATAGATGTCAATGCCCAGATAGTCATGCTCAGGATGCGCCTTTGCCATCGTCACTAAAGCATCACCGCTGCCAAAACCGATTTCTAAATGTTTTTCGGCGGGCCGCCCAAATAAGGCATTTAAATCTAACATCTTATCAGTGTCTACGCCGTAATGAGGCCATAATGTGTCTAAGGCGCGTTGTTGGCCTGCGGTAATACGTCCACGACGACGGACAAAACTACGAATCATATTTTAAGTTATCAGTTATCAGTTAAAGAAATAGGCCATCTAATGGTGAGGATGCACTCGCATAGCGTTTACGCGGCATACGCCCGGCTTGAAACGCCTCACGTCCTGCCTCAATAGCTTTTTTCATCGCCGAAGCCATCAATACGGGTTGTTTTGCAGCCGCTATCGCGGTATTCATTAAGACACCATCACAGCCTAACTCCATCGCTATTGCGGCATCCGAAGCTGTACCAACGCCAGCATCAACTAAAATGGGTACATTTGCATTTTCAACAATGGTGACAATATTAAGTGGATTGCGAATACCTAGCCCCGAGCCAATCGGTGCCGCCAAGGGCATGACCGCTACACAGCCTAATTCTTCAAAGCGTTTTGCCATGATCGGATCATCATTAGTGTACACCATCACTTGAAAGTCCTCTTTGACCAAGATTTTGGCTGCCTCTAAGGTTGCTGTGATGTCAGGAAATAGGGTTTTTTCATCGCCTAAGACTTCCAATTTCACCAGAGTATGTCCATCGAGCAATTCTCGCGCTAATCGACAAGTACGCAGCGCGTCTGCGGCTGTATAGCATCCCGCTGTATTAGGTAAAATGGTATATTTATCGGGCGAAATCACATCCAGCAAATTGGGTTGATTGGGATCTTGACCGATATTAGTCCGTCGAATAGCCACCGTCACAATTTGTGCGCCACTGGCTTCAATGGCGATGCGCGTTTCTTCTAAGTCTTTATATTTGCCAGTCCCGACGAGCAGGCGTGACGTATAATTTTTACCAGCAATAATCAAGGGAGTATCAGTAAAATGATGTTCAGACATGTTGTACCTGAGTATGTGAAAATTGCTTATTTTAAACCATATTCGTCTTATAAGGCAAACCATAAATTTGAGCAGGCGTACAAATTTTATGGTATTTTAATTTTTAAGGTAGAAATAGCGGCACAATATGGCATTGATCCACGCGCCGTCATATTCGGGTATTGTTAACGACTCCTTTGCTGGTTGATTTTTTGCGATTATCTAAACGGCGTGGTCATCAGTGGATACGTCAACTTATCAAACCACTCGATCAGTATTATTTTTGCTCTTATTCTCAATGGCTTTGGCTTTCATTGCCAAATCAACTACCGGAGTCCTTTTAAAAAAAATGCCCTCTTCACCATCATGTTCAACCATTTTGGCAGCC
>JBDLJY010000148.1:0-15483 GCA_039714115.1 Pseudomonadota bacterium
AGTCCAAGATTTATCTTGGGCGTCTCGTCCAAAATAAATTTTGGACTCCTGAAGTTTTCGGAGTCCAAGATTTATCTTGGGCGTCTCGTCCAAAATAAATTTTGGACTCCTGAAGTTTTCGGAGTCCAAGATTTATCTTGGGCGTCTCGTCCAAAATAAACTTGTGTATAACGATGAGCGCCGGCGCGTGGGAACGAGAAAACTTTAATGGCATTTACTCATGAAAAACTATGAGCAGATTAGATAATATAACTCCTTTTTTAGTCATGGATGTCCTCCGTCAGGCACAATCCATTTCTGATGTCATTCATTTTGAAGTAGGTGAGCCAGATATTCCGCCCTCGCCCAAAGTCATAGAGGCGATGGTTAATGCGACTATTGATCGAAAAATTCGCTACACTGAAAGTTTAGGCTTACTCGCTCTGCGGGAAAAAATAGCAGTCTTTTATCAAGATCGATATCAGGTTGACATATCGCCAGATCAAATCGTTTTAACCGTTGGCACTTCAGGGGCGTTTTTAATTACTTATGCTATTTTATTAAACGCTGGTGATAAATTGCTTTTGACTGATCCCGCTTATCCCTGTTATAAAAATTTTTCTTATATTTTAGATTTGCAGCCGGTTTTTGTGCCCATTGATAAATCAACGGGTTACCAGTTAACGGTTGAACATTTAAAAGCATATCAGGACATCAAAGCCGTTCAAATTTCTTCTCCCTCCAATCCTATCGGTAATGTTTACAATAAAGCGGCTTTAAAAGCGTTAATCGACTATTGTGAAAATCAGGGCATTTATTTTATTTCAGATGAAATTTATCATGGGCTTGTTTACGGAAAAACGGCGCATACCGCTTTAGAATTTTCAGATAATGCGATTGTTATCAATGGGTTTTCAAAATATTTTTGTTTGCCGGGCTTACGATTAGGTTGGGTTATTTTGCCGCCCAAGTTAGTTCGTTCAGCGGAAATTGTGATGCAAAATCTGTATATTTCCGCGCCCACTCTCAGCCAGTATGGTGCCTTAGAGGCGTTTGATGAAGAGCATTTAAATAGGATAGCTCAGACTTACGAAAACCGAAGAAATTATTTATATGGTGAATTATCTCAATTGTTTACGATTGACGCGAAACCAGAAGGGGCGTTTTATATTTGGGCGGATATTTCTAGGTATTCGATGGATAGTCTGAAATTTTCTCAGCTACTGTTGGATAAAATTCATATAGCTACAACCTCTGGCGTTGATTTTGGCAATAATCAGACGAATAAGTACATTCGTTTTGCTTATACAAGAGAGCTTGAGCATTTGAAAGAAGGGGTGGAGAGATTAAAAAATTTTTTGAAGAAATTGTAGGCGATAAATCGCCTACTACGAACCTTAACAAAAAACGACCTGCGGGGTATTGGTCTCCCCGCAGGTCTGCTGTAGGTAGGCTCTAAGCTAACAAGTCGACGATAGCATCGCGTTCTTGTTCAAGTTCACGTTGATTTGCCAACATCCGGCTGCGGCTAAACTCGTCAATCTCTAAGCCTTGCACAATTGAAATTTCGCCATTTTTGATAGTCACCGGGAAGGAATATATTAATCCCTCCGTAATGCCATAGCTACCATCACTATAAACACTCATGCTGACCCACTCATCAGTACCCATTGCCCAGTCACGTACATGTGAAAGGGCCGAAAAACCGGCAGACGCTGCACTGGATTTGCCAGCGCGTGCTTTAATAATAGCTGCCCCCCGCTGTTGTATCGTGGGAATGAATTCATTGACGATCCAATCTTGATCAACTAAGGATTTAGCCGGTTGACCATTGATAGTGGCATGACTGATGTCAGGGTATTGGGTAGCAGAATGGTTGCCCCATATAATCACATTTTTGATAGCTGTGACTTCGACACCCGTTTTAGCCGCCAATTGTGCATAGGCACGCTGATGGTCGAGGCGTGTCATAGCGGTAAATTGTTGAGGTGCCAAATCAGGCGCAAAATGCCTCGCAATATAAGCGTTAGTGTTGGCGGGGTTGCCGACGACTAACACTTTGACATCACGGCGAGCATATTCATTCAGCGCTTGACCTTGTATTTTGAAGATTTCTCCGTTGAGTTTGAGTAGATCGCTTCTCTCCATCCCTGGGCCCCGTGGGGTCGCGCCGATCAGTAGGGCGTAGTCAACATCGGTAAAGGCGAGATTGACATCATCCGTTATGATAACATCTTGCAATAATGGATAGGCACAATCTTGCAGTTCCATGGCTACGCCATTTAAGGCCCCTAATGCAGCGGATATATCCGACAAGTGTAAAATGACGGGCTGATCTGGCCCTAGCATTTCCCCGCTGGCAATGCGGAATATCAAAGAATAGGCAATTTGACCCGCGCCTCCCGTGACTGCGACACGTACTGCTGGTTTCATAGTAAAATTCCTTTGTTGCTTGATGAAAATCATCATTGTATCATTTTTTAATTAGCACTCCGGTAGGAGTCCAAGATTTATCTTGGACGTCCAAGATAAATCTTGGACTCCGGAAAATCCAAAAGAAAAATTATCAATATTTTATGAGTGACTATTCATACCTTTATAACGCCGCCTTTATTGACGACTTATATGAAACTTATTTAGCCAATCCCGCCCAAGTGACTGAAGAATGGCGGGAGTATTTTATGCGGCTACAACAAGAGCAACCGTTGTCACAGCCAGAAATCCCCCATGCGCCCATTAGAGCCGCCTTTGCTCAAATTCAAGCACCCCTTTATAACAACTTACGCAAGGGTGCCGATGACGCAACACTGGCTGTTTTTGCCCAAAAACAGGCTGCCGTCTTGCGGCTGATTAATGCCCACCGTTTCAGGGGACATCAACAAGCTAATTTAGATCCCTTGCAGTTACAAGTTCGGTCCTATATTGAGGAATTGTACCCAGAATTTTATGGTCTCACGCAAGCCGATAGAAACACTGTATTTCATACGGGCTCCTTATACGGTGTGGATAAAGCCAAATTATCGGACATCGTTAAGCGACTTAAAACAATTTACTGTGGGACTATCGGTGCCGAATATATGCACATCACCGATACTAAACAAAAACGCTGGATTCAACAACGTTTAGAAGGTGTCCAAGCTAAACCCAATTTTACAAAAACAACTAAACTCAATATTCTCAAACGCTTGACGGCAGCGCAAGGGCTAGAAGAATTTCTACATACTAAATATGTTGGGCAAAAGCGTTTTTCCCTAGAGGGCGGAGAAAGTCTGATTCCGCTTATGGATGAACTGATTCAAAATGCCGGTTCGATGGACATCGAAGAAATCGTTTTATGTATGGCGCATCGTGGGCGTTTAAATGTGCTAGTCAACATTTTGGGCAAACGCCCCAAAGATATATTCTCCGAATTTGAAGGCAAAATGGGTACTCAAACTGGTTCAGGTGATGTCAAATATCATCTGGGCTTTTCCTCAGAGGTGATGACGCCGGGTGGGCAAGTGCATTTAGCTATGGCATTTAATCCTTCTCACTTAGAAATCATCAATCCGGTGGTAGAAGGTGCTGTCCGTGCCCGCCAAGAACGGCGCGACGATAAAAGGCGTAACCAAGTCTTACCGGTACTGATTCATGGCGATGCTGCCTTTGCCGGGCAAGGGGTGATCATGGAAACCCTCAATTTGTCGCAAACGCACGGATATGGCACCGGGGGCACCGTGCATATCATTATCAATAATCAAATTGGTTTTACTACCAGCGATCCGTTAGATTCGCGCTCAACTTTATATTGCACCGATGTTGTCAAAATGGTGCAAGCTCCGATTTTCCATGTCAATGGGGATGATCCGGAGGCGGTATTATTTGTGACTAAACTGGCACTCAACTACCGGATGGCATTTAATAAAGATGTGGTGATTGACATGGTATGCTATCGCCGTCAAGGGCATAATGAGGCAGATGATCCGTTTGCAACACAGCCGATGATGTATCAAAAAATCGCTAAGCATCCCAAAACCCAAGCCATTTATGCAGAACGCTTATTTAAAGAAGGGATTATTGGTCCTGGAGAAGGCGACACTCAGCTACAACAATACCGGGCTGCCTTAAAAACTAAAGAGGTGGTCTCCCGCCCGGTACATCAAGCGTTCAAAGGCGCCACCAATTGGAAACCTTATATAGGTACGCACTGGACAATACCAGCAGACACTTGTATCAGTCTCGAACAATTGCAATATTTGATCGAAAGATTCACAAGAATACCTGATAATTTTAAACTCAATCGCGGTGTTGCTAGGCTGATACAGGCTCGTCGGCAAATGGGTTGGGGTGATTTGCCGATTGATTGGGGCTGCGCTGAGACGTTGGCTTATGCCGCGCTATTGGAAGCTGGGTATCCGGTACGTTTATCGGGTCAAGATAGCGCACGGGGCACATTTGCTCATCGCCATGCTGTGTTGCATAACCAAGACTCTGGCGAAACTTATTTGCCTTTACAACATTTATCTGATAATCAGGCCAAATTTTTGGTGATTAATTCGCTGCTGTCTGAAGAAGCGGTGCTTGGGTTTGAGTATGGCTATAGCGCTTCCGATCCTGAAATCTTGGTGATTTGGGAAGCGCAATTTGGTGATTTTGCCAATGGTGCCCAAGTGGTGATAGATCAATTTCTTAGTTCTTCTGAGGCAAAATGGCAACGTTATTGTGGCTTAGTCATGTTTTTGCCGCATGGCTACGATGGTCAAGGTCCTGAACATTCGTCGGCGCGTCTTGAGCGTTATTTGCGCTTGTGTGCGGAGGATAATATTCAAGTCTGTGTGCCGAGTACTCCGGCGCAATTTTTTCATTTATTAAGGCGGCAGATGCTCAGGGCTTATCGTAAACCATTGATTGTTATGACACCGAAGAGTTTACTGCGCCACAAGTTGTGTGTGTCTCACTTTGAAGATTTTACCGAGCGGGGCTTTCAAGCGGTGATTGACGAGGAGATTGCTCCCGAAAAAGTTGAACGTTTACTTTTTTGTAGTGGCAAAGTTTATTTTGATCTCATAGAAGCCCGTATCGAATATGGCATTGAAAATATAGCTATCATTCGCATAGAACAGTTTTATCCTTATCCCAAAGTCGCGCTGGCAGAAGTGCTGGAGCGTTATTCTCATGTAAAACAGCGCGTGTGGGTACAAGAAGAGCCACGAAATCAAGGGGGATGGTGGTATATGCGAGCCTATATGAATGTTAAGCTAGAATATGTTGGACGACCTTCTTCTGCTTCACCAGCGGCGGGCTATTTTGAAATTCACCGTCAACAACGTCAGGCATTGATTGCGGAGGCGTTACAAATATAGGCGATAAATCGCCTACTACGAACGTCTATCGTTCCCACGCTCTGCGTCAATGCCATTAAGTTAAGCTCATGTAGGGGCAATCCCACCCCTGATTCCCGCGTATCCGCCTCGGCGATATTTACCTAATAATCAGGTGGATACGCTCCGCTTAATCCACCCTACAGGTATGGGATTTGGCTTGCTCCCTCCTGTCGTCGGGACAGGCTTAATGGCATTGACGCAGAGCGTGGGAACGATAATCTTAGGAAACCCCAATGAAAGGCAAAAGACTTATCCAAAAGCTGAAACTACAAAATTTTATCTCTTATGAAAGAGAAGAAATTGAATTGCAACCGCTAAATGTATTAATTGGGCCAAATGGTTCTGGTAAATCTAACCTGATTGATGCGCTTTGTTAGAAGTTGAGAAAGTGCGACAAGTCCACCACATTGTGATCGCCTGTTTACAACACTCATTCAAAAAATGTGAACGATAAAAAAACCATGTCAACCAGCATGAAACTTAACTTATTACAAATAAACGCTTTTCGTGGCATCAAGCAGCTTGAGTTAGCGTTTTCGCCACGTACTACCGTCTTTGTGGGCATTAATGGAGTAGGAAAAACGGCTATATTGGACTGTTTAGCTATTTTATTCTCTTCGGTGATGAACCTAATAACTGGTAGTGAGGAACGGCTTGATAAAGAATCAGATATTTACAATGGCGCAAGCGAGACACAAAATAAAATAACAGTCTCAATAGATGGGGACGAAATAACATGGACGAATACTATCCCCCAAAATGCCCAAAATATTTCTTCTCAAATTGAGGCAATGAACTCGATTGTCGAAAAGCTACAATCAATTTTTGCTGAAAATTCAAATGCGGGTATTCCTTTAGTTGTTTATTACCCGGTTAATAGGGCAGTATTTGATGTGGATATTTCTTTGAACATAACAGAACGCCCTGATTATAATAAAATTACAGCCTTAGATCGGGCGCTTTCTCGGAAAAATATTGATTTCCAATCTTTTTTTGAATGGTACCGTAATCGAGAAGATATTGAAAATGAAATCAGACTCGATAGTGATCCAAAATATCGTGACAGACAACTTGAGGCGGTGAGACAAGCGATTCAATCACTGATGCCCGGCTACACTGATTTACGAGTGCGCCGCTTACCTTTGCGTATGACTTTAATTAAAACCGATCAAGAGTTAATTATCAATCAATTATCTGACGGAGAAAAATGTTTATTGGCGTTAACGGGTGATTTGGTTAGGCGTTTAGCTATTGCTAACCCGGCATTAGCCAATCCACTCGAAGGCACCGCTATTGTTTTGATTGATGAAATAGATTTACACCTTCATCCGCAATGGCAACGAGCGGTTATTCCTAAGTTAGAAGAGACTTTTCCTTTTTGTCAATTTATTGTATCTACACATTCACCACAAGTCATTAGTGAAGTAGCGCAGCAGAAGGTTTATTTTTTGCGTATGACTGACAAAGGTATTGTTGCCAATCTGGCGACAGAGGCTTATGGTAAAGATACTAACTTTATTCTGGAAGGGCTGATGGAAACCTCAGAACGTCCCGCCGATATTAAGGAAAAAATCATGCAACTCTTCCGTCTGATTGATGATAATAAACTCAAGGCGGCGCGTGATTTATTGCGACAATTAGAACAAAAAATGGGCACTAATGAACCCAAATTTGCCAAAGCTGAAGTACTGCTCCACCGCAAAGAGGTTCTTGGGCGATGAAACTTTGCTGCTATTGTGAACAACGCCTTGATAAAAGTACCAGTCACATAGAACATTTCAGGCCGAGAGAAACTTATCCAGATTTAACTTTAGTTTATGACAATTTTCTCTGCTCTTGCCCCGGCTGGAAAGAAGGAAAACGCACCGATCCACAAGAACATTGTGGTGCTAGCAAGGGAAATTGGTTTGATGAAAATCTCATGGTTTCTCCTTTGGAGCCTCCAAGTGAGAAATATTTTCAATATACGCTAGTGGGTGAAATACGCCCTAATTATACGGCTCTTAAAGCTAAAGCGGCAGAGGCGACGATTGAACATTGCAAGTTAAATCATGCCATACTCATCAAGATGCGCGAGGAAGCATTGGAGGGTTTGGATGACTTGAATCAAGATGAAGCCTTACAACTTATTAAGAGCTATCGGCAACGCGATAGCAATGATCAATACCAGGCGTTTTGTTCAGCTATTATCTATTTCCTTTCTACTACTTATTAAGTAAAGCGCATACCCAAACCAGTCCAAGATAAATCTTGGACTCCAAAATATCCCCCTATTTTAGTAAGGGATGAGCGCCCAGAAGAAAGGGTGCCGCGCTTGCGAAAGCGGGTGGCTGAGCGATTAGTCAATGCTCAACATGAACACGCCATTTTGACGACTTTTAATGAAATTAATATGAAGGCGGTGATAGATTTACGTAATAAATATAAGGCGCAATTTTAATTTTGAAATTCACCGTCAACAACGTCAGGCGTTTATTGCGGAGGCGTTACAGATTAATTAGTGATTTTTTCAAAAAATCGGATTTTTAAGCTGGTGTCAAAAATTAGGAAAACCCAATGAAAGGCAAAAGACTTATCCAAAAGCTAAAACTACAAAATTTTCTCTCTTATGAAAGAGAAGAAATTGAATTGCAACCGCTAAATGTATTAATTGGACCAAATGGCTCTGGTAAATCTAACCTAATTGAAGCATTTAGCATTTTGAAAGCCACCCCCACTAATTTACTTGTCCCCATTCGTAAAGGGGGTGGGGTAAGTGAATTTCTTTGGAAAGGAAAAAATGAGAATCCCATTGCACAAATTGGGATCATTCTGGATGATGCCGATTATCAACTGAGTTTTACGAGCGTTAATCAGAGACTTGAGATAGTAAATGAGGTCATTCATGGTTTAAAAATAGATAAAGTACATCATAACGCCCCCGATCAATCTGTTATTGCACAAGGATTCCAGTCAAATTCAAAGGAGTTGGCATTTGATAAAAGCTTTTACGATACCATTTTTTCTCTCCAAAATAAGTTTTCTAAAATGAGTCTATATCGCAACTGGCACATTGGTCAAGATTCAGTCTTGAGAAAACCACAACAGACGGATTTACCAGAACATCCGCTTGAAGAAGATGGCAGTAATCTTGGTCTCGTTTTAAACGATTTACAATATCAACTCCGTAGTCAACTGATACTTGAACAGTTTCAAAAATTTTATGAAAACGCTGAAGAACTGAGTATCAAAATTTACGGAGGCACGGTGCAAATATTTATCCGTGAAAAGGGATTGAGTCAGCCCATTGGAGCACCTCGTTTATCCGATGGCACCTTACATTATTTATTTTTAATGGCTTTACTCCTCGATCCAACGCCACCGCCATTGTTGTGCATTGAAGAACCCGAAATTGGCCTTCATCCCGACATTTTACCCCTCATTGCTGACATGCTTATTGAGGCTTCGCAAAGAACGCAATTGATTGTGACGACGCATTCGGATGGCTTAGTTTCGGCACTGTCTGAACAAGCAGACTCGGTATTAGTTTGTGAGCATGATGATGAAGGGAGCCACTTGCGTCGCCTTGATTCGCAACGACTGAAAACGTGGTTAGAAAAGTATTCCTTAGGTGAACTTTGGCTAATGGGGGAGATTGGGGGTAATACTTTAAAAATGCTTTAAAAGCGAATCCAAATGCTTTTATATTTGCCAAATGTTGATGATGAACATTGTCATTTGATGGTACAAACGATGGAGGCTTGGTTGATTGCTGATATTGAGACATTGCAAAAATTCTATGGGCAGGGATTTAAAAAAAATGCCATTCCCAAAAATCCCGAAGTCGAAAAAATTGATAAAAAGCAACTTGAACCTAGCCTAAAAGCGGCTACCCGTCACACTAGAAAAGGCGAATATCACAAAATACAACATGCTTCTAAATTATTAGCTTTGTTAGAAGTTGAGAAAGTGCGACAAGTCGCACCACATTGTGATCGCCTATTTAGAATACTCATTCAAAAAATGTAAATAGCATAACGAGCGTAGTATGGGTTTATCTCGTTCCTTTGCTCTGCAAAGGAACGAGAAAAAAGTTGCAGCCATAAGCAATATAATTTAATTGGATCATTTAATGCCCCCAAATACATCACAAGAATGGATAGAAGTTGCTAGAGAACGTGCTGCCGATGCCGAGATGCTCAAACAACGGCTTAACTCTGTGGGTGCCGTTTATATGGCAGGTTATGCGATTGAATCTAGCCTAAAAGCTTACTTGCAAAGGGAGGGTAAACCATTTCCAACTTCCTGTGCATAGTGAAGGACATAAAAACATGAAAGGACAAGATATCCGTTCCATTATTACAAAAAACATGAATGACGCTGGTTTTTCACTTGGAGAGGAGGGCTTGCGTGTTCAGCCTGATCCATTTTCGGGGTGGCGTATTGTCATCGTTTCAGCCGGATTTGAGGGAAAATCATCTGATGAGCGGAAAAGTATCGCACTCAAAGGACTTGGAGATTTGCAAATTGAATGGTTAGAACTCCTCACACCCACGGAGCAGACTTGGAGCGGCACTTTGCCATTAGATTCTGATTTGGAGGATTTACCTTTATGGCCAGAAGCTTTGGCAAGAGGAAAAATGCTTGAAGCCAACACCATTAAGTTTCCCTCCGAATTAGATGAAGATATTGAACCGCCTATTATCGCCACCTTTTATTCTTTACGCGGTGGCGTGGGGCGTTCTACTGCCTTGGCTTACGCAGCACACATTTTAGCGGCGCGAGGACGTAAAGTGGTTTGTGTTGATATGGATTTAGAAGCTCCCGGACTTGCCGCTCTCTTTGGTAAAGAACAAGAAATCGGTGATGGATGTGGATTAGTGCCTATTCTCGTTGCCATTGATAATGGTGAAGAACCTGATATAAGTAAACATCTGTTGCGTGTGAGCGAGTTTGATGATATTTATTGTTTACCCGCCGGAAAACCTGATGCCAATTATGCGCGTTTGCTCCGCTATATTGATCCGGTTGCTTGGTATCATGAAGAACGTAATCCTCTGCATTTATTGATTAAACAACTCAAAACCAGATTACCTTTTACACCGGATGTCATTTTGCTGGATGCACGTACTGGTATTTCTGCGCTGAATGGTCCACTGCTTTTTGATTTAGCAGATATGTCAATTATCGTTTTTTTTCCTCATCCTCAAACTCATATGGGTACACTGATACAAGCCCTATTAGCCGCCAAAACACATCGCGATAAACAAAAATTGACACCTGAACCCCGATTTTTAGTCTCACCGATACCAGACATCATGCAAGGTTATCAAAATCGAGCGATTGAATGGGTTGCTGATTGGTTGTCGGTATTAGAACATGCGGGTTTGACTGAATCAGAAATGACGCATTTTGTGCCTTATCGTGAGGCTATTGCTACGTCGGATAAAATTATTGAAGATAAAGAATTATGGCAAAATTATGAGCCGGTTGCTGAATGGATTGAACGTTTTTTGCCAACTTTACAAGCACCTACCGAAAATAAAAATTAACGATTTTGGACTTATCGCTAATGATTGGCTAACACGTCTTGATAAGGCAGTCTCAAAAAACACCCTTTTACTTTTAGATGGACTTGATACGGGCTTTGGCAGTAGCGATGAAGATCGAAAACGTCGGCGTAATTCATTGGAAGGACTGTTTGCTTTTGTCACAGAACAAGGTGATCAGTTACAAAATTTGCGTTTTAAAATACTACTCCGCGAAGATATATGGCGCACCTTGAATTTTGAAAATAAAAGCCATTTTTTTGGGCGTTCAGTTTCTTTAAAATGGCATGATCAAGTTGCTTTTATCAAAGTTGCCCTAAAACAAGCTCTACAATCCCCAAAATTCAAAACACTCAAAAAACTGCAACCGCCCCATTTTTTTGGTATCAAAGAAACCCCAGTCGATGATTGGAGTCAACAAGAGGTTTATTTAGCTTGGAATTTATTAGTTGGGGAACGTATGAGAGGGGGTACAACTTCTTTTACCCGTAACTGGGTTTGGAACCGCCTTGCCGATGGCAACCGTGATCAAAGCCCCCGCTATGTACTACAACTCATGCGCGAAGCCGTGTCTTGGGAAGAAAAAGAGCATGGACGAAATCCTTATGAACGTAGCATTGTGCGCCCACGAGCAATGATTGAAGTATTTCCAACTATATCAGAACAAGCCGTTGGTGCATTGCGCGAAGAATTTGGAGAACTAGAACCACTGATGCAACGCTTGACAGAAATTGGATATACGCCTACCAATGCGGATGAACTTCAAGTCGATAGTGGCATTGTCAATCTTGCCCGTGAGATTGGACTTTTAAGTATTTATGAAGGTACTGAGGAAAACGTTAAACGTTATAAAGTGCCAGATTTATTTATTCACGGTTTAAAAATGACACGTAAGGGACAAAGGTAGGCAAGATAATAGACATTATCGGAAATAACTACAAGGATGTTATATAATCAAGGATAAACATAAATATATACAATAAGTTAAATAATTATAGGGTCGTTCTATAAGGGTTCTATTTCTCCTTGTTTATATAACATCCTTGTAGTTTTTTTGTGTTATTTATTGATTTATATCGTTCCTTTGCTCCGCAAAAATGCCATTAAGTTGTAGGGTGGATTAAGCGTATCCACCAGAATACCTTTTAAATTTTGTGGATACGCTATCGCTTAATCCACCCTACATGACTATTTTAAAAAAATTAAGGTGGATACGCGGAGCAATATCCACCCTACATAACTTGTCCCCAGATAATATCTGTATCTTTTCCTGTCGTGGCCATATTATTTTGGTTCAAGCAAGGCTAATTAGCGTAGGGGCGCGTGCGTCATACACCATTTACAAAAAATATATTTAAGTGGCAAACTTAAGGTGACATAATGAATATTAAACATAGTTACAGTATTTTCCTTTTCATCATTATGATATTAACTGGTATTCAGGTATTAGCAAAAGATGATTCAGTGCAGTTGGCGACAGGGGAAATAATCCCTAATACTGATGGATATGGTTTGTTGCTAAAGCCTCCGTCTCCTTCAAAGGAGGAAAGCGAAAAAATATTTAAACAAGCTCAGCTATCTTGCCAATCGGATTGTGTCACGCCTGCGGGGAAAATATTAGGGGTGGTTGATGGTGTGAAGGCTTTTTCTAATTGTAAATCGACGTGCATACAGTCAGAGTATTCTTTTTTTAATCTGAAGAACAAGGAAGTTTCTATTCATAAGTTTGCTCCTAAAGATGAAAATCAGCATTATATTGGCTTAATATATCAGTGTGTAGAGTATGCAAGACGCTGGTGGATGAAAAATGAGGGTATTACTTTTGGCGATATTGATAGTGCTTATGAAATCATTTACTTAAAAGAGGGAAAAGATCTTTATACTAAGAGTAATTTTCCATTAGCGCGTTCTATCAACGGTTCGGCTAGACGTGCGCCTCAGCGCGGAGATTTGATTATCTATTATCCAAATATGGATGATCCTAAGTGGCGCTATGGGCATGTAGCCGTTGTTGTAGATGTCGATTTAGAAAAAGGGATAGTATCTTTAGCTGAGCAGAATTATAATAATCTGGCTTGGGATAATCATGAAAAATTTGCCCGGCAAATCCGTCTGTTTAATATTGGCGGACGCTACCGATTGTTGGATGTAGGTACGACAGATAATAAAAATATCAATGGTGGGTTGATTTCGGGTTGGATTTATCCAGCTTCAAAGAAATTACGGTAAATTATTCAAACTGACGTTTTAAGCAGGATTGCTTTTGTGTTCAAAGTCGCGTTCGGAGTCCTTAAACCAATGCCATTAAGTTAAGGACAAGTGATTGATTTTATTGGAGCATCTATGTAAAAATATAATTTTTAACGGAGCAGCTACGTCAAAAAAAATCCGATTTTTTCAAAAAATCGGATTTTTAACGGAGCAGCTATGTTAAAAAAAAAACCAGAATATGTTCTGAAAATAGGTTTTTTTTGGGCGTCTCATCCAAAATAAACTTGTGTATAACGATGAGCGCAGAGCCTACGAACGATAAAACATTGCTATGTGTGTATAAAAATAATCATGGCTCTCCCACCGCCTCCAAAAAACGTTCACAAGCCTCCAACAACATCTTTTCTGAGGCTGCTAAATTACATTCACGAGTAGGTTCTGTGTCTGGCCAATCGTCGATAATGGCTTTTATAGCCGCTCGCGGTGACCAAGGTTGTTGCCACAACTGGGCCAAATCCTTTTGTAGTTCTTGTTTTTCATCTGGCTGGAGTCCATCAGGAAAGGTAAAATTTAAAATGGCCTGATCATTTTCCAACCATGCTTGAAATTTAAGCCAATTCTCCCGTCGTTGAGTTGCTAGCAGCAAGCCTTGCTCATCAAATAAACCTAAGTCAACTGGCAACGGTTCCCCCGGTCGCAAACCACGACTACGCATCAAATCGGGTTTTTCTGCTTGTTCTTTAAACCAGTCGTGTGCCGCGTAGTGATAGCCAAATTTTTCTAAGCTGAAGGCAAAAGGTTCTAAGATAGCTTTTTCTGGTTTGTGTTTATCCAAGTAGTTGGCAATTTTTTTTAGAGCTTCGCGGAGCGACAGCTCCATATCCCTCGACATATCCCATAACACCTCCCTAAACATATCCCTACGCATATTCCGCGACATATTCCGCCAGATCTCCCGACAAATATCCCGCAAGATATACAGCGACCGTTCCATCGACAGCTCCCTCAACATCTCCCGCAACAGCTCCTTCGACCTATCCCGCGACACCCTCTTCCACATCTCCCGCGCCAGCTCCCTATACAGCTCCCGCGACAGCGAGTAGTTGGCGAAGCGTCTGCCTTCGGCTGCCGCTTCGCCAACTATCAATCCTTGGTATAGTTGCAAGGCTAACTGCATAGGTTTTGGTAAAGGTACTAGCGGATAAAGGGTCAGCAGTACACAAGCCTGACTGAAAATATACCACCATGAGTTATTAGATACTGCTTCTCCTTGCAACAACCACGCATCTAGCGGTAAATGAGTGATAACCGCTTTCCAAAGTCGCCCTTGTTGTGGTAGCAATCTATCTAGCTCGAAACTGGTTGAAGTGGTAATAGGTAGTTTATCTTTATTGCGTGACCACAATAAATCAGAGCTATCCTGCAATCTTCCTTCTAACCATTCTGCAATTATTTGCTGCAAAGCAGTATCCGCGATGGGATTCATTTTATTTTCAGGAACCACCCAACCTGATTGATTCAATAGTCGCAATAATGAATGGGCGCGTGCTTCGCTTTGAGTAAATCTTACTTCCCAACTATCATCCTTGGAAGGATTATTCCAACGTTGCAGCATGTCAGTCTTTAATACATGCCCTTGTGGATTAGGAATACGATGTTTTTTATTGTCCTCTAAAGCATTCACCAATACTTGCCATGCCTTTTCATCATTATCGGCTTTGAATAATTCGGTTAACAGTTCCAAACCTTTGTCTTTAAAATCAGGTACACGCGCTAAATTATCACCATATATTCTCTCAGGATGAATTAAGGCAGCTGCTAACAACACTGGCAACCAAGCAATGCGTTCTTGGCACGTAAAGGACAGTTCTCGTCCCGTCAGTGCGTCCACTAACAAATTGGCTTGATGCACATCAGTGGGATTTAACCAACTCAGTAACTGAAAATGACCTTGCTGACGGGTTTTCATCGCCCGCACGCTCAACAATAACATCCCGACTTCATCCCAGCCGGGCTTACTTAGTTGCGGAAACAGATTATTTTGCAGATAATCTTGTAAACCTTCAATTTCACCCTGTTCATACAGAAATTCCGCACATAGATATTCCTGAAAACTCAAATGAGCAAATTGAATACGGTCTTCAGCCGGTTCGACTAATAAACCGGCAGGATATAAAAAGTAGTTTAATAAATCTGAACTATCTTCAGGTTCTAAAGAGGTAAAACGACCGGGGCCCTCCTCAAGTTGATTTTCTATCGCCTTTTGCATATCAGTGCGTGTCCAAATGACGCGACGGACATCCGGATGATAACTTCTATCTAAAGCACTACCTTTTTGTTGACTCAGCAATGCTAAATGCCCCAATACCAAACGCGGTTCATTTTCGAGCCAATGGGGCATA
>JBDLJY010000149.1:0-15381 GCA_039714115.1 Pseudomonadota bacterium
AAAAGGTGGTATGCCGTCTTTTTCTGGTGGGCTAACCGCTACTTGTATATAAACGCGAGGCGCGATATGTCCCAACTTTTTATCCTTAATGGGTACAAAGTCTATAGACTTTGATTCATTGATAGTGTATCCCCATGATTTTGCCAGTTTGAGGGCTTTGAGTCTTTTACTGACTTCATCAATAAAATTCTTGCTACGAGATTGAAT
Source organism: Pseudomonadota bacterium (assembly GCA_039714115.1). Taxonomy (GTDB): domain Bacteria; phylum Pseudomonadota; class Gammaproteobacteria; order Beggiatoales; family Beggiatoaceae; genus Thiomargarita. The sequence continues at coordinate 208 of JBDLJY010000149.1, forward strand.
CAGTTTTTCTCGAAAGAGCAGACGACTTAAAGAGCCCAGTTTTGTGCCCATCTCCCTCGCTGTTGGAATGTTAGCCAAATTCATTTTTTGAACTCACCATTTAAAATCATTTCAACAATGGACTCTTCGTCTTCATCAATTTCCAAGCCTTTTTCCGCAAACTCTCCCGTTTCGACACATTTCCAACAAATGTACTTATGGTGTACAAAGGTGTAAGGCAGCGGATCGTAAGCCACAACGGAATATTGATTTTCTGTAGGCTGATGACAGGAATCACAGGCAAATGCAAAAAAGGCATCGGTATGGTTTTTCCAACGTGAGATGGCGGGGGATAATTTCATATCCAACTTCTTATTCAAACATGACACCCGTTGTTTGGCGGTTAGATTGCCCAAGTTCTTGTCACATAACTTTTCTCCCCATTGATCTAAACGATGTTGCCACCATCGCGTCCAACCTTCACTAAAAACGCCAGTGTACACCACTTTGTCGGCTCGCAAAATCTCAAGCAGTTTATCCACATCTTTACCAGCTTTTGCCACGCCCAAATAGGCCAACAAATTATCTTTATCCAGCAAAAGCCCTCGCCTATCTATCACATAGCGCAAAATATCGCGGGCCACTTGATGTGGTGCCTTGAGCCGGTCAAGTTCACGAATGGCTTGATAAGCCACCTCAATCTTTTCTTGCCGACTCAATCCTAAGAAGGTAGCCCATCGTTCTTTCTTATTCCAGTGTTTAATCAACTGCTTATAGCCCTTTGCCAGCGAGAAAATTTCTAGGCGATGAGTCGAACCGTTGCCAAGGGTTTCTTTGCTAAAACGGCGATCAAACAAACTGTGGACGGTGACATTATCAGAGAACGCCTTGAGATCGTCTTCACTGGAAACCAGAATAATTGGAAAGTCTTTAGTCACCGTCTCCAAGGCTTGATCACGCAATTGTTGTGCTAAAGGTCCGGCTTTGTAGCCATAGTTTAAACGGTAATCCAAGGCCACTAAATCTGGGCTATTTGCCATGATGTCTTTAGCCAATTTCATTAATTCGGTGGGTTTTTGAAATCTCATCTGTAGTCCATGCCGCCCTGAGCTTGACATCAGTTGAGCAAACTTTTTGTCAGATTCGAGCTGATCTATAAAAATGCCTTGAAACATAATTTTTTATTCCTCTCATTTCTAAATCAATCTTCGTTTCGCGTTATTTCGCTGTATTCCATTCCGTTGCCCACACAGCATTTAGCACCGATTGCCGCTGCCCAACTAGGCAATTTTGTATTCGTTCTATATACATGGGATAACACAATTGTTGGGCAACATAAATCAATTCTAGCCACTTTTTTTGGCCCTTAATTTTTTTCCACTTCTCTGGATAAAAATTAGCGATGATCATCTCACAGGTCAAAATTAATTCCATCGGTGGAATCGCCCAACGAGGAATGCTGATTTTGACTTCTTGATCGCGTTTACCTTGAGGTTTGTGTCCACCGCCCTGTAGGTGAAAAAGTGGCCCTGCTTGATAAGTCCCATCTTTTTTACGGTTAGCCAAATCAATATGCCAACGTGATTGCAAATCATGTCTTGAAATATCCCAAACTTCAATAGTGGTATTAAGTTGGGTAAAAGGCGGTATTTTTGCAATGGGCTTAACCGCTACTTGTATATAAAGGCGAGGAGCGATTAGTTCTAACTTTTTGCTTTCAATTGGAACAAATTCTATCGCTTCTCTTACACCAATGCTGTACCCCCATGATTGCAAATTCCCCTGTTTTCTGAGATTCGCACTGGTACTATCAAGAGAAACTTTACTATGAGGAAGAATCAGTTCTTCTTGGCATAAAAGGAAACTCAAGTAAAGCATATGTGAACTCATCTCCTTTGCGGTTGGGATTCTATTCAAGTTCCGCTCCTTATTTCACCATTGACGATTTTTTCGACAATGAACTCTTGGGAGTCATCAATTTCCAAGCCCTTTTCTGCAAATTCCCCAGTCTCGACACAATTCCAGCAAATGTACTTACGATGGACAAACGTATAGGGCAGTGGATCGTAAAGCATAACAGAATAGTGATCTTCAGTTGGCTGATGACACGAATCACAGGCAAACGCGAAAAAAACGTCGGAGTGATTTTCCCAACGTGACTTAGCGGGCGATAATCTTAGTCCCAATTTCTTATTCAAACAAGATACCTCTTGTTTAGCCGTCATATTACCTAAGTGCTCGTCACATAATTTATTTCCCCAATCTTGCAAGCGATGCTGCCACCATCGCGTCCAACCTTCACTAAAAACGCCAGTGTACACCACTTTGTCGGCTCGCAAAATCTCAAGCAGTTTATCCACATCTTTACCAGCTTTTGCCACGCCCAAATAGGCCAACAAATTATCTTTATCCAGCAAAAGCCCTCGCCTATCTATCACATAGCGCAAAATATCGCGGGCCACTTGATGTGGTGCCTTGAGCCGGTCAAGTTCACGAATGGCTTGATAAGCCACCTCAATCTTTTCTTGCCGACTCAATCCTAAGAAGGTAGCCCATCGTTCTTTCTTATTCCAGTGTTTAATCAACTGCTTATAGCCCTTTGCCAGCGAGAAAATTTCTAGGCGATGAGTCGAACCGTTGCCAAGGGTTTCTTTGCTAAAACGGCGATCAAACAAACTGTGGACGGTGACATTATCAGAGAACGCCTTGAGATCGTCTTCACTGGAAACCAGAATAATTGGAAAGTCTTTAGTCACCGTCTCCAAGGCTTGATCACGCAATTGTTGTGCTAAAGGTCCGGCTTTGTAGCCATAGTTTAAACGGTAATCCAAGGCCACTAAATCTGGGCTATTTGCCATGATGTCTTTAGCCAATTTCATTAATTCGGTGGGTTTTTGAAATCTCATCTGTAGTCGCCCTGAGCTTGACATCAGTTGAGCAAACTTTTTGTCAGATTCGATATCATCAATAAAAATGCCTTGAAACATAATATTCTATTCCTCTAAAACACGCGACGCGGAGCGTCGAATCATTTCACCTGTTCCACAATAAACGCCGCCAAATCCTTCAACACCCGTGCCACCGCCTGATTGGTTGCCAACAAACCCCCTTCAGCATTTTCACTCAATGCGTTTTCCACAATTTCAAACACCCGTGTCGCCACCACCTGACGTGTTTCCATGTTTAGCAATTGTGCCCGTAACACTAAGCGAACTTGACTGGGATACGTCAAAAACTCTTGTTGTAGACGCAGGATTTCAGTATCTAAGCGTAAATCACTGGCGATGGTAGAAGTAGCCGCTGACAATACGGCCTGAAATTGTCCGGTAGCTTCGAGACGATGCACCAAGAGTGGCAAGAGCATCCGTGCAGGTGTGTCAACCCATTGGCTTTTACTATAATATTCAAGTTGGTAAGCTGTGCGAATATATATCTGCCCTGGCGTGTCAAACCCGGGTGCTGCTTTTGGCATGGATACCAGTAGCGTTTTACCCGTAGGGTTGGGTGGCGGTATCGTCGGCAAGGGGATATCTAATAGATAAGTGCGTTTAAACGTATCGGCTAGTACGCTATTTGCGGTGAGCAAAAGTAGAAGTAGTACAAAGAAACGCCCTTGAGAATGTAGTTGTTTTCGTTTTAGCATCATTCACCTGGTCCTGATGGTACTGTGGATTTACCAAATAAGAGCATGTTGGGTTTACGTTCTAATTCTTGAGCAAAGTTACGCAAACTGACTAATAAAACTCGCAATTCGCGTAAAGAGTTAGTCACTTCCGGCAATGCTTGGCGGGTGAAATAGTCCATATCCCGGCGGCTTTCTATGACGGCAACGCTAATATCTTGGGCTGTTTTACCAATCATTCCGGTAGTATTATCAATAGATTCAACGACTTTATTAACCTTATCTGTCGTGTTGGTAAAAACATTAGATGTGTCTTCGACAGTATTAGCAATTTTGATAAAAGCCTTAGAACTATTTTCAAAAGCCACTAGGCTGTTCTCTAGTTGGGAAAGTAGGCTAGTGACTTGTTCACTTATTTTATTAATATTTTCAGTGGAATGTACGGCATTTGACATGACAACATCAATACTATCAGTATGTGCTGCCAACCTACTGCTAACCGTTTCAAGATTGTGCAAGATATTCGTCACAGCCGAGTGATTTTTTTCAGACAAAAAGGCATTCAGGGCACGAGACAAGCTGCCGATATTAGCCAATAAGTGATTGGTAATATCAGGATCGAGACTGTTTAAAAATGTATTGGTCGTGTCTGACAGAAGCTTGAGTTGTTTCAAAAAGGTGGAAATCGTCGTATCCAAACGCACTAGCAGCGAGGGTTTCGTTTGAATTTCTGGAAATTGTTGCCCAGTTTCGCGGACTGGCGGAGGGGTTTCGCGGCTACCGCCGGTTAATTCTATATGCGCCAATCCCGTCAAACCTTGAATAGACAAAATGGCGTGAGTATCTTGTTTGAGCGGCACACCTTGTTCTATGTCCAACAACACTCGCACTTCATTAGGCCGTTCGACGACTAAAGCAATCTCGCGCACATAACCGACTTCGACGCCGCGATATTTAACGGGGGCTTTAGGATTTAATCCCGACACAGATTCTTGTATATAGACTTGATAAGTTTGATAATTTTTCTTTTCGATGCCGACGCTTAACCATAATATTGAGGCGACCAACGCGAGGCTAAGTATGATAACAAAAAGGCCAACGAGGGCGTAATTGACTTTGCTGTCCATAATGATTTCCGTTTAAATAAATTTATCCGTGCAAGGTACGCCTTGCACTCCGGAATATATGGCGCCGGAGTGCAAGGCGTACCTTGCACCTCTTTTTCAGTCATTGATTTTCTTGTACTTATTAGCGACCGCCCGTCCACGCGGACCATGAAAATAGTTTCGCAACCAAGGATGGTCAAGCTGTGTCAATTCACGGATAGACGTGACCGCAAATATACGCTTATCCGCTAACACTGCCACGCGATCAGTGACAGCCCATAGAGAGTCTAAATCATGGGTGATAATAACAATTGTCAAACCCAGTGACTCTTTCAATCGCACAATCAGTTCATCTAATGCCAACGCAGCTATTGGATCCAAACCAGCCGTCGGCTCATCCAAAAAGACAATTTCAGGATCTAAGGCAAGAGCGCGTGCCACAGCTGCGCGTTTGATCATACCACCACTGAGTTGAGCCGGGTATTTATCCCTCGCGCTGGCTGGCAAGCCCACTAAGGCAATCTTAAAAGCCACGATTTCATCAATTAAGCGTTTGCTCAATTGCGTATGCTCGCACAAGGGCACCGCGACATTTTCGGCAACTGTCAAAGAACTGAATAAGGCACCCTGTTGAAACATCACCCCACAACGGCGGCGCAACCATAAACACTGTTTTTCGTTGAGATTCAACACATCAAGCCCAAAAACTTTGATTAAACCGGCGTCGGGTTTTTCTAGTAGAATAATCTCACGCATGAGCGTAGACTTGCCCGCGCCGCTATCACCAATGAGGGCTATAATTTCTCCGCGTTGTATTTTAAGGTTTAATCCCTCATGGATGACCATTGCGCCGAATTGGGTGCGTAAATTGCTAATTTCTATAACGGTTTCAATGGGCATATCACTTTATCAACCCTATTCCTAACCAATTAAATAATATTGAAAATAAGGCATCAACCACAATGACAAGAAAAATGGCTTGTACCACGCTGACAGTCACTTGTTTGCCAACACTATCCGCTCCGCCGCTGACTTGAAAGCCTTGATAACAGCCCACTAAAGCAATAATGGCGGCAAAGACGGGCGCTTTACCGATCCCAACTAAATAATTCGTCAGAGAAACGGCTTGAGGAAAACGATCCAGAAAATCTGTTACACTAACATCGAATGCCAAATTGGCTATCAGCATACCGCCTAAAATACCGACAATATCAGCAAACGCGCTTAATAAGGGCATCAAAATGATTAAAGCCAATAACTTTGGCAACACTAATAATTCCATTGGTGCAATACCGAGCGTGCGTAGAGCATCAATTTCATCGGTGACGCGCATCGTGCCGATTTGCGCCGTATAAGCAGAACCGCTACGCCCTGCCACAATAATCGCGGTCAATAAGGGCGCGAGTTCACGTAAAAGCGTTATGCCGACTAAATCAACAATAAAAATATTGGCCCCATACTGGCTTAACTGACTACCGCCCTGATAAGCCAACACCACGCCCGTTAAAAACGCTAACAATCCAATAATAGGTAAAGCGGAGAAACCCGCCGAATATAAATTAGCAAACAGGGCTTGCCAACGGATACGACTAGGCGACAGCAGTGCCCGTAACAAAACGACAAAGCTTTCTCCAACAAACGCTAAAAAATCAATGATTTGATTAAAAAATTGGTAAGTGTTTCGCCCAATTTTTTCTAATAAATTGTCGCAGGGCGGTGGCATCGTTGATTGGATATCTGCGGCGTAGTTTGTCACTATATGCAGCAAATCGCTATGATCAGCCCTGAAGCCTTGCAAGATGACAGAATGCCCCGCCTTTTCTAAAGCTTGTTGAGTGCGAAATAGCAGCCACGCGCCGGCACTGTCCATCGTTTCAATCGCGCTACCATCAAAGCTAATCGCTTTGGAGCAAGAAAATTTGTCCAGTTGCCGCTCTAGTTTGCTGATGCCGTCTAATGTCCAGTTGCCGCCACAGCGTACCGTGTCCCCGGTCAATTCTAGGGATGCCTCAGTTTTAGAAAGTGCGCCCATCCCACCCCCACAATGAGGCTTCAGCGTTGACAAATTCAATATACACCCTGTCTTTAGGGATATTTAGACTATCTTCAATGAATGAACACAGTTTTTGTGAAAAGTCCGGGGTGCGATCCGTCGGCAAACGGAGACTTTTTAGCACCAAAAAGGCGGTAGGTTGATCCGACCCTGCAAATAGCATGGGAATATTGGCTTGCAATGCAACCATAACATAATTTTCTGATTTACCTAAAGCATTGGCAACGGTTTGTGAAGCCTTTGCCAATAACGTCGCCTGTTGTTCTGGTGGCACATTGGCAATGTTGGTTTGAATTTGTAAATACGGCATAATGAGTTTTCCTAATCCAGTTTGGTACAATACTTATTAATATAAGCCTGTGTATGGGCTTTTTCTTGCTGGCGCATTTCATCGTTCAAGATGATAAATTGGTCGAAAACCTCGAATCATAAAGGTAACACTAACGTATGTCCCTGAAATCCTTAATGACAACTTACCAACAACGAGTTGAGGCAGCCTTGGAATCATGGTTGCCTGCACCTGAAATTCAACCCACTCGCTTACATAAAGCGATGCGTTACGCGGTACAGGGTGGCGGCAAACGGGTACGCCCATTGCTTGTCTATTTAACAGGCAGCGCCCTCAACGTCAATCCCACAGCCTTGGATGCCCCCGCCTGTGCTGTTGAATTTATTCATGCCTTTTCATTAGTGCATGACGACTTACCCGCCATGGACGACGATGACTTGCGCCGAGGAAAACCCACCAGTCACAAAGCGTTTGATGAAGCCACCGCTATTCTGGCAGGTGATGCCCTACAATCGCTGGCATTTTATGTGCTCAGTCACGATCCCAATTTGCAAACGACAGATAAACAACGCTTAGAAATGATTGAGACACTGACACAGGCGACTGGCTCACGCGGGATGGCGGGCGGACAAGCGATTGATATGGACTCCGTGGGACAATCTTTAAACATTGTTGAATTGGAAAATATGCACATCCACAAAACCGGGGCGCTGATTCGTGCCAGTGTCAAACTCGGTGCCTTGGCATATCCCTCTATTGACGATAAGTTGCTGGAAAAACTTGACCACTATGCCAAGTGCATTGGTTTAGCCTTTCAGATCCAAGATGATATTTTAGATATCGAATCCGATACCGAGACGCTGGGCAAACTCCAAGGCTCAGATATTGCTAATGACAAAGTGACTTATCCATCCTTGTTAGGGCTGCGCGGGGCGAAACAAATGGCAAAGGAATTAGTTGAAGATGCCATGACGAGCCTTGTAGATTTTGACCAAAAAGCGGAACCGCTGCGTTGGATGGCAAACTATATTGTGACACGTCATTATTAGACTAGACAGGTTCCCAAAAGGTCTAGAAAATACTACCAAAATATTTAGATAACTGAAATAGGACTAAGCTATGATGTCACCATCTTATAATTACTCCTACACAAAAGCCAGACTCATTGGTGCGCTACTCAAGCTTGACAAATTTACGGTTTTTTCAGAATTGATTCTGAAAATTGATGACAAAAATTACAGACCTGATGTTTGCGTTTATCCAAAACGTGAAGTCGATCTCTCCTTACCTGATACTACCGAACTAGCTGAAATGCCGGTATTAGCTATTGAGATACTTTCACACACTCAGACAATACAAGATATACTGGATAGATTTGCGCTTTACTTTGGCTCCATCATAAAATCTTGTTGGTTGGTAGTCCCGGTGGCGGGTGCGGTGGTTGTTTATGCCTCACCTGAGAAAGCACAGCGATTTCGTACTGGGGACATTATTGATGAACAATTGGATATACAAGTGCCTCTACAGGAGATTTTTGACTAACTCACGTCCAAGATAAATCTTGGACTCCTACCAAAATATTTAATTTAATCGTGCCGAAAATACGATTGTAGGGTTTTTTCCGGCACGATATGGCAGTGCGGTTAAACAAAAAAGTTTCATTTGCTAACATCACTCAAGCGTTGTCCCCCGTCATTCAACAATTGATAAACTTCTTGTATCACCTCTTGACTGTTAGTCAACAAAAATTCTAAAAAGGTACGAGCCACTAAAGACAATTTTTTCTCAGTCAAATGTGCGACATACCAGTCGCGTTTAAGCGGAAAATTCTCGACATCCAACAACTTAAGAGCACCAGCGGCCAATTCTAAAGTCACTGTATGTTGAGACAGCACAGAGATACCCAAGCCCGCCATCACACCGTGTTTAATCGCGTCACTATTTCCCAATTCCATGTTGGCTTGCAACTCTAAATCATGAGTCGCAAAACAGCGCTCTATCGCCATGCGTGTACCAGAACCCACTTCTCGGATTAAAATAGTCTCTCGTGCTAATCGTGCCAATGAAATGTTAGACTGATCCACGAGCGGATGTTGGGGGGGCGCTAACACCACCAAAGGATTTTCCAAAAATTGATGGGCTGTCACATGCAAACGTTCAGGCACTTGTCCCATAATCACCAAATCATCTTCATTGTTAGCCAACCGCTCTAAGATACGAGTACGGTTAGTCACATTAAGATTGAGATGCACCTCGGGATAGCGGAGCAAAAAAGCTTTAAATAAATGCGGAGTAAAATAAGCCGCCGTCGTCACCACCGATAATTTTAATTGACCTTTAATACTGCCCTGCAATTCATTCAGGGAGATTTCTAAAGCGTCGATACGGGCAAAAATATCCTCACAAGCTCCATATAATTCACGTCCCGCGTCGGTGAGAAAAATTCGTTTACCTATCTGCTCAAACAATGGCATACCAACATGCCCTTCCAACTGTTTGATTTGTATAGAAACTGCGGGTTGGGTCAGACATAATTCGGCAGCGGCACGGGTAAAACTCAAATGTTGTGCCACCGCTTTAAATAACGTCAATTGGCGTAAGGTCATGTGCATAGTAACTTAAAACCTACTAAAAATCTAAATCATAACATAAAATAATGTATTAGCTAATATAATATACTTTTATTTTTGTTCTCAGTTATCAGTTGTTAGTTATTATTAATATAATAAAAATCAAAAAATTTTGATGTATATTATATAAGTAAATTTAATTTGATTAGTTTTTATTAAACACTCAAAATACACTGCGAAATCACGGTGACGATTTTATTAATCAATAATATAAGTAAATTAAATTTGATTAGTTTTTATAAGTCGCATAGAATGGTGAGCGTTATCACTCATTCGCAGTGAGTGAGTGTCCACCACACACACGATAACACAATAGGAAAATTAATTATGGCACTTGACCAATCGAACCGTTATGCCGATCTGAGTCTAAAAGAAGAAGATCTCATCAAGGGTGGTAAGCACATATTGTGCGCTTATTTGATGAAGCCAAAAGAGGGCTTTTTTGACTATTTGGGCACTGCGGCTCATTTTGCAGCAGAATCTTCCACTGGAACCAACGTGGATGTTTGCACCACTGACGATTTTACCAAAGGCGTGGATGCCATCGTTTATGAAATCGATGAAGAAAAGGAATTGATGAAAATCGCCTATCCAACCGATCTGTTTGACCGCAATATGAAAGATGGTCGCGCCATGATCGTGTCTTTTCTGACCTTGTCCATCGGTAACAACCAAGGGATGGGCGATGTGGAATACGGTAAAATGCTTGATTTTTATGTGCCGCCTAAGTTCCTGCGTTTGTTTGACGGTCCCAACAAGAATATTGTGGATATGTGGCGTGTGTTGGGACGCCCCTTAGAAAACGGTGGTATGGTTGTTGGTACTATCATTAAGCCTAAATTGGGCCTACGTCCTGAGCCATTTGCCAAAGCCTGTTACCAGTTTTGGCTGGGTGGAGATTTCATCAAAAATGATGAGCCACAGGGCAACCAAGTGTACGCACCCACGCGCAAGATCATTCCGCTGATTGTCGATGCCATGAAACGCGCTCAAGATGAAACGGGTGAGGCTAAGATTTTCTCTGCTAATATCACCGCTGACGACCCCTTCGAGATGATTCACCGGGGTGAATATATCCTAGAAGAATTCGGTGAATTCGGCGACCATGTCGCATTTTTGGTAGACGGCTATGTGGGTGGCCCCACTGCAATCACCACCTGCCGCCGCTATTTCCCTAACCAGTTCTTGCATTATCATCGTGCGGGTCATGGTGCAGTCACTTCTCAACAATCTCAACGTGGCTACAGTGTACTTGTACACATGAAAATGTCACGTATGCAAGGTGCATCTGGTATCCACACCGGTACCATGGGCTACGGTAAAATGGAGGGGGATGCGACAGAAAAAAATCTTGCCTACATGTTAGAACGCGATTCTGCTGATGGTCTCTACTTCCATCAAGAGTGGGATGGCATGAAGGGCACTACGCCTATTATCTCTGGTGGTATGAACGCGCTGCGTTTACCTGGCTTCTTTGATAATTTAGGACATTGCAACGTGATTCAAACATCAGGCGGTGGCGCATTTGGTCACAAGGATGGCGGTGCAGCAGGTGCCACTTCCTTGCGTCAGGCACGTGATGCTTGGATGCAGGGTGTAGATGTAATCGAATATGCCAAGGAGCATGAAGAGTTGCGTGGTGCTTTTGAAACTTTCACCGCAGATGCTGATAAGATTTATCCAAATTGGCGTGAAAAACTCGGTGTACATAAATAAGTCATTGAGCTAGAGCGTAGAGACGCACGATTGTGCATCTCTACTAGGATATCGACTATTAATTTTTGTTGGTGACTATTATGAGCATGCAAGAGCAGTACCATATCACGGAAGAGCCTTTTTACCAGCCCACGGGCAATGAAGTCACCCTATATGAGGCCGCCTATCAACAACGTTTACCAGTGATGCTTAAGGGGCCAACCGGCTGTGGCAAAACCCGCTTCGTGGAATATATGGCCTGGAAACTGCAAAAACCCCTGATCAGTGTGGCTTGCAATGAGGACATGACCGCGTCAGACTTGGTAGGTCGCTTTTTGCTTGAAAAGGATGGCACTCGTTGGCAAGATGGACCACTGACAGTATCGAGTCGCATCGGTGGCATTTGTTATCTTGATGAAGTCGTCGAAGCACGCCAAGATACGACTGTGGTAATCCATCCTCTAACTGACCACCGTCGTGTGCTCCCCCTAGATAAAAAAGGTGAATTAGTCCAAGCTCATCCTGATTTCCAGTTAGTGATCTCCTACAATCCCGGCTACCAAAGTTTGATGAAGGATCTCAAACAGTCCACTAAGCAACGTTTCAGCGCTCTTGATTTCCAGTATCCTGATGAAAACACCGAAACAAGCATCGTCAGCAAAGAAAGTGGCTTGGATGTTGAGCAAAGCCAAAAATTGGTGCAAATAGGCCATCGTGCCCGTAACCTCAAGGGACACGGTTTGGATGAGGGTATTTCTACCCGTTTGCTAGTCTATGCGGCAAATTTGATCCAAGCAGGTATTGAACCTATTGAAGCCAGCAAAATGGCAATGGTGCGCCCAGTCACTGATGATCCTGATATTCGCGCCACCCTAAATAACGCGGTTGAAATGATTTTCGGATAAACGACATGGCAATAACCCCTGAATTGCAAGACTACCGTGACAAATTGCGTTGCAGTGTCCAAAATATCGATGACATCTTTGATCAATGTCTGTGCGAAGCTAAAAGGGTTATGACCCCTGAGGGCATCGAAGCTTGGTTAGATGCTGCCAGTAGAGTATGTGGACTCGGTCGAGGTAAAGAACTGGTATTGATTCTCTTAGAAGAAATGCCAGAAATAGTGCGTTTGACCGATGAAAATATTATTCTGGATGTGACAGATATGGCTGAGACCCTTTCCTCCAGGCTTCTTGGTCCTGCTATTAATCCTTTTCTGACCACATTACCCGCAGTATGCCGCCGTTTGGAAGATAGCAAAATGCTGCGCGACTGGCTACAACTGGTGGCGCAGATGGCTGACGAGGCTAAAGAAGGCTTAGTACCTTTGCTGGGACGTATCGTTTATCTCCTCAATCAACTCAGTATCGGTGGCTTGAAAAATTGGATCAACTATGGTATCCGCGCTTATAAAGAACAACCCCATCGTTTAGGCGATTTTTTCAGTTTACAAACAGCAGACGCACATGCCATGTTACAACGAGAGCGACATGGCACGCTTTATATAGATCACGAACGTCAACTTAAGCTGTATATACGTGCTTTCTGGGAACTGGATGTGGATTTTCGTCCCTATTCGCTGGCTTTTGATATTTTGCGTAAGCCACGTCCCCATCTTGATAAATTAGGGTTCCATTTGCCAGATGTTTACGACGATTTGGACGGCGTTAAAGGTATCGACCGTTACCGCGCTATGGTTACCCACATGGTAGCCCATAAACTGTGGTCGCAACCCTATTTGGCGGATAATTTCAGTAGTTTTCAACATTTGACGGTGGAAACCTTTGAAGATGCTCGCGTCGAAACGCTAGCGATACGTCGCTACCCAGGATTACGAAAATTATGGTTGGCTCTCCATCCCTTCCCTAAAGAGGGTGCTTGTCCTGAAGGTTATTCCTGCATCCGCCATAAACTGGCTATGCTTTCCCGTGCCTTCTTGGATCCAGGGCATCCTTATACCGACTCCGTGCTTTTGGAATACGTGGAAAAATTCCATAAACGTATGGCTGATGATCCTTATAACACTGCCATCAGCACTGAACTCGGCGTCGCTTACTTAACAAAAATTTACGAACACGATTTCCGCAAGCAAAAAGTTTGGTTTGAGGATACTGAGGTAAGCTACCGAGACGATAACCGTTACCTCTGGATGTTCTTGGAAAATGCAGAGGACGAGGACGAATTCCATTCCGATCACGGTGCAAGCGATCATAAAATGGATGATCAACAGGAAGGAGATGTCCTGCCACCCCAACACTATCCTGAATGGGATTATCAAATTCAGAGTTACCGCCCTGATTGGACGACTGTGTACGAGGGCATCCAATCCCCCGGCGATCCTAGCCACATCGACCGCTTGTTGGAAAAACATCAGTTGTTAGCCAAACGTTTGAAAAAAGTCGTTGACTTGCTCAAGCCCCAACAGCGTAAGCGGGTGCGCTATCAAGAGGAGGGGGATGAGCTAGATTTAGATGTGCTCATCCGTGCGATGACGGACTTTCGCGCTGGTAGCGTGCCTGACACTCGCATTCACCAAAGCCACGTCAAAGACGGACGGGACATAGCAGTGTTGCTGTTGCTGGATCTTTCAGAATCTATCAACGAACCCGCAGAAGGCGGCGAGACCACTATTTTGCAACTGAGCCAAGAATCTGTGTCTATGCTGGCTTGGGCAGTAGAGGCACTGGGGGATCCCTTTGCCATCGCCGGATTCTCTTCCAATACGCGGCACGAAGTGCGTTACACCCACTTCAAGGGTTTTAAAGAACATTGGGGCGATCAGCCCAAAAGCCGCTTGGCGGCAATGAAGGCTAGCTATTCTACTCGTATGGGTGGAGCTCTGCGCCACGCGGGGCGGTATCTTGAGCAGCGTCGTGAGGAGAAGAAATTGTTGCTAGTGCTTAGCGACGGTGAGCCTTCAGACATCGACGTGCAGGATGCCCGTTACCTTAAAGATGACACCCATATAGCGGTAAATGAGCTGGAAGGCAAGGGCATCATCACTTATTGCATCACTTTAGATCCTAATGCCGATGAGTATGTGGCTGACATTTTCGGTGCGACTCACTATACTGTTATCGACCGACTAGAGCGGTTACCGGAGAAATTGCCTCGCTTGTTTATGGCACTTACACGGTAATAATGACAAGTAATGCCTAGAAATTATACCCAGGCTGGAGAGAAAAACTGGGTGTTGCGTAATCGAGCTTAATTAGTCGTTTTTTTTATATAGGTGGGCAAGCTTCCTTGCCTACCCACACTATTCTCATCATTCAAATTCGCTAGTTCCGTGCCCGGCAAAAACAATTCCTCACCCGTCGTATCATCCACCAATTTCACTATCTGGCGCAACATTTGAAGGGAACGTGTTTGCTTTATCCACTAAACTATACTCCGATACATTTTCATTAACAAATGTTGCCATTCGTTAACAACGCACACAGGACAAAGTCCTGGCGGGGGTATCTCCCAAAGACCTAAAGAATTCTTAGGTCGCTTTCGACAACCCGAATTGACTTGGTTCTCGCCAATTGTTATTGTCAGTCGGGCAGATTGGCCAGCCTAACTTTATAGATTGAACCAAACTGTCACCCGAACTAAAGTCCCTTGACTCTAGCTGCTACGATGTCTCAGACTAAACCAATTATAACTTGTCAAGAAAATATTTAACTATCTATTTTTATAGTAAAAAAGATAAGACTGTTAAACTTGGCATCGCAGGTCACGACTTTTACCTACTTCGCAGAACTGAATACACCCTGCGGTGCCAGTCTTCAAAACCGGACGTGAGAGTTTCGGGG
>JBDLJY010000150.1:0-15377 GCA_039714115.1 Pseudomonadota bacterium
TTGCCATAATGCGCTTGAGATGTTTTCAAGCTTTGAGAGATACCTCCCCTTCGGGGCATGTTAGCGAATGGAAACATTTGTTAATAAAAATGTATCGGGTCATTATGACAAAAAATGCAAAAAACAGTTATGATGCGGCATTCGGTTGTTTATTAGGTGCTTGCGTGGGTGACGCGGCGGGTGCCACATTAGAATTTATTGGACATAAGCCAAGCCTTGCCGAAGTCAAGGTTGCTATGAAAATGTTTGGCGGTGGCGTATGGAGGCTTGCCCCCGGACAAATTACTGATGATAGTGAACTGGCTCTTTGCTTGGCTCAGGCTTTATCTTTAAGCTCAACTTTTGAGCTTGAGACGATTGCTCAACACTACGCGAAATGGGTTGAGTCAGATCCTTTTGATATGGGGATGACAACTAGCGAGTCTTTAGGGTGTTTTTTGAGTTCTAAGTGGGAATCCGTTTGCAATCAACAGGGTTATGCCGTTGGCATGAGTCAAGCGGCTTCGCAATTGTGTATGAGTTCTAAAGCCAATGGTAGCCTGATGAGGATAGCACCGTTGGGGGTTTGGGGACATAGATTTGATGATAATGAATTGGCTCATTTTGCTGAGCAAGATTCTAGCCTTTCTCATCCCAACGAGAGTTGTCGTCATGCTGTCGCCTGTTATGTCATAGCCATTTCAAGTTTGATAAATAAACCGGGGGATCGAAAATTGGCTTTTGAACGCGCATACAATTGGGCGGCTTCTCATGGCAATATTTTTGAACGCGCATACAATTGGGCGACTTCTCATGTCAATGAAGTACCCCGTTGGTTGAAAGATGCTAAAAATAATGTCGATGTTCCCTATTCTCCACACGTAGGATTCCTTAAAATCGGTTTTACTCATGCCTTTAGACATTTGTTGCTGGGAACGGATTATGTCGATGCTATTCAAGAAACGCTTGAAGGGGGCGGTGATACTGATACGAATGCTTGTATTGTCGGGGGATTGATAGGTGCCGCGAGTGGTGCTGAGTCGATTCCAGATGAAATGCAACAAGCGGTACTCAATTGTGATACTTTACAAGGTGCTCATCCACGCCCCGATTTTTTACATTCTATGCAATTGCCAGACATAACTAAACGCCTCTTGGCACAGGGCTCTGAAAGCTGAGTTGTAGTGAAAAATCCTATCCCTCAATAAGTTCCCTCCTTTCGTTCGTTTAGTTGTGCAGGACGCGGAGCGTCCGGGCAGGCATTCCTTTGCTCCGCGTGGGAACGAGAAATAAGGTGGATACGCTATCGCTTAATCCACCCTACATGGTCTTAACTTAATGGCATTGACTGCTTGGGTGCCCAATGGTCCAGTGAATATCTACTGGGACTCTGCCTTGTTTGATAAGAGGTGGGAGATGGTGGTGCTTTGCACATGCCACTTGAATCTCGTTTTGTCTGGGTGAACTATAGCCTATCTCCAGCATATTTTTCTCAGCTTTCAATAAGTCGGTTTTTCTGACTAGGATGTCGATGTCATTCATTGGCCGGAGGGCTATGTTTCCGTAGACGTTTTGCGCTAGATGTGCTCCTTTGAGCACAATCACTGGAGTATCTTGTAATGCTTTGATTATTTTTGAAAGCTCGCTATAAAGGCGAGTATTCCGGCTCGCTGAGATGAGATAGGCTTTTAGTAATTTATGTTGAAAGCTGGCTGGAATATTGACGGACTTTATGCGATGGTAAAGCAGAGGCGCAACGCTATATATGACGGCGAATTGAACTATAGATTCCCAGTCAGTGGCGTTAAGTTCAGCGGTTCGATTTGCTAGACAATCTATTAAAAACTTGTCAGTTTTTTTCTATAAACATTCAAACTCCTGCTCGCCCAAGATAAATCTTGGACTCCGAATACCCCAAGATAAATCTTGGACTCCGAATACTCCAAGATAAATCTTGGACTCCGAATACTTAAGTGTGGCTATGCAATTGTTGCATAGCCTTATTAAGTTCCCCCGCCACTATCAGCGGCACCACCTCTAAGGCGGCACTCATAGCAGCTTCAATTGCCGTTTGATCGTCGCGGGTGGGGGGACCCAGTACGTAATTGGTCACATCGCTGCTGTGCCCCGGATGTCCGATGCCTAGCCGCAAGCGCAGAAATTGATTGCTACCAAGATGAGCGATAATGTTTTTTAAGCCATTATGTCTGCCATCGCTGCCGCCTTGTTTAAGGCGAGCTTTCCCCGGCGGGAAGTCAAGTTCATCGTGAACCACTAAAATCTGTTCGACGGGGATTTTGTAATAGTTTGCCAATGCTGCCACGGCTTGGCCACTGTGGTTCATAAAGGTAGTGGGTTTGAGCAACCAATATTTTAAGTCTCCTTGCTCAAGGCGACAGATTTCACCCTGAAATTTGGCTTCTTGGCGAAATTGTGCGTGCGCCTGCTGAGCAAGGTTATCTACGAACCAAAAGCCGGCATTATGACGAGTAGCAGTATAACGGGAGCCGGGATTACCCAGCCCCACTATGAGCGACACGCTTATTTTTTCTCTCCTTCTTTATTTTCATCTTCCGCAGCGGCTGTTTCAGCCTCTTCTTCTTCATCGGCTTTGTTACCACGCGCTAAATGTACTGAAACAACGGGCAGATCATGCGAGCTACCGTGCGTAGCAAACAATTCGGCACCTTCTGGGAGAACCAAATGAGATAAGTGTATAATTTCATTGAGATTGATATTCAGTAAATCAACTTCAATAAATTCTGGCAAATCTTTGGGTAAACAAGATATTTCAACATCAGTCATATGATGCGATACAACGCCGCCGCTTTGTTTGACCCCAGCACATTTATTTTCATTAATAAAGTGTAAAGGCACACGCATGTGCAGTTTTTGAGTCTCACTGACGCGCAGCAAGTCGAGATGCATCACCGCGGGGCGATAGGGATGACGTTGTAAATCTTTGAGTACCGCTTTTTCGGGTTGACCATCAATGTTGACAGTCAATATATGTGAATAAAAGCCCTCATGCTCTAATTGTTTAAGCAATTCGTTATGGGGTAAGGTTAATGAGACTGGCTCTTTGCCTGATCCATAGATGATGGCGGGTACATAACCGGCGTGACGTAGGCGGCGGCTCGCACCTTTACCTACGTCGGTACGCCGTTGGGCGGTGATTTCAAATGTTTCCATTTTTGGGTTTCTCCAATAAAAAAATCCCCTAATGGGGATGGTTATGATTTTCCTCCGCGACCAGAGGTGATTTATTCTGTAAACAATGAGCTAACCGATTCTTCTTGACTAATGCGGCGCATGCTTTCAGCCAACATTTCGGCAATGCTCAGTTGACGAATGCGTACACTGGCAGCAGCGTCCTCTTTTAAGGGAATCGTATCTGTTACCACTAATTCATCAAGTTTTGAGGCTTCAATCTTTTTCACCGCATTGCCTGATAACACGGGATGTGTACAATAAGCGACAACTTTAGCGGCGCCCTGTTCTTTGAGCGCACCGGCGGCTTCGCATAAAGTACCCGCTGTATCAACCATGTCGTCGATAATAATACAGGTGCGATTTTCTACCTCGCCAATAATATTCATCACTTTCGCCTCATTTGGGCGAGGACGACGTTTATCTATAATGGCTAATTCGGCATCGTCGAGTTGTTTTGCTAAAGCTCTGGCACGAACAACGCCGCCAACATCTGGTGAGACAACTACCAAATTAGGATATTCATGTCGCCAAATATCCCCCAATAAAATGGGTGAGGCATAAACGTTATCAACCGCTAAGTCGAAAAAGCCTTGAATTTGATCAGCATGTAAGTCTACCGTCAGTACACGATCAGTGCCGACACTGGCGATTAGGTTGGCAACAACTTTAGCGGAGATGGGGACACGGGCGGAGCGAGGGCGGCGATCTTGACGGGAATAACCAAAATAGGGGATGACGGTGGTGATACGGCTTGCTGATGCTCGCCGCAGCGCATCGACTAACACCAGTAATTCCATTAAATGATCATTGGTAGGTCGACAGGTAGGTTGGATAATAAAAACATCTTTACCGCGAACATTTTCGCGGATTTCGACCATAATTTCGTCGTCACTAAAACGACTAACGAGAGCATTGCCCAAGGGTAAATTGAGATAAGCCACGACGGCTTTTGCTAAAGCCGGATTGGCATTACCCATAAATACTCTCATTCGGCTTGATACATCCGAAGGATCGACGGGATTCATTTAGAAAATGATTGAAGTGGCTGGGGTGCCAGGATTCGAACCTGGGATCCCGAGACCAAAACCCAGTGCCTTACCACTTGGCTACACCCCAATAAATTGTAGTTGAAAATACGAGATGGCTATTGTAGCAAATCATTTATGCTTTTGCAACAGTCCAGGAGAATTATTTTTTCCCCGTGCGACAAAACCATTCCATACAGTCGGTAATTGTGCAAGTACCGCGTGAGCTTGTGCGCGGCTTTCAAAGCGTGCAAATAGACATGCGCCTGTCCCTGTCAGTCGGGCGGGACTATATTGATTAAGCCAGTCAAGGGCTTGTCCCACTTGCGGGTAACGACGACGCACAACATTTTCACAGACGTTACTACTTTGTCCTGCAATGAAGTCGCGTATTGTGATATATTTTGCATCGCGTGTCAAGTCTTTTGTTGAAAAAATTTCGGCAGTCGATACGTGACAACCGGGGTGTATGACGAGATACCAGGGCTCATCAAGCTCAATCGGTTTTAATGACTCGCCAATGCCCTCTGCCCAGGCGGCGTGACCATGCACAAATACGGGCACATCCGCTCCTAAGCTTAAACCAAGGTGCGCTAGTGTATCAGATGATAATTGTAATTGCCAGTGTTGATTTAATGCTAATAATGTAGTCGCGGCATCGGAGCTACCTCCGCCTAAGCCGCCGCCTATCGGAATTTTTTTTTCGACTCGTATGTCAGCACCCAAGGATGTGCCAGTGTATTGCTTGAGCAAACGCGCCGCCCGCAAGACTATATCTTGCTCAGGGGGCACGCTGGACTGACACGACAGGCATCCATCGGGGCGCACATTAAAATACAAATCGTCGCAAAAGTCAAGAAATTGAAAAATGGTTTGCAGGTTGTGGTAGCCATCCGCCCGTTGTGAGGTGATGTGCAAAAATAAGTTGAGTTTGGCGGGGGCTAAATAATGGTTTTTTTTTATCATGGGATTCATTTTGTTTATGTTTGCGTGTCAATGGTATTGTTGTTGAAGATATCAAAGATCGTTTATAATTTCAATTATATTATCTTATGTTATTTTTGAACACTTGATAAGTGAGCATCAGACTTAAAGAGGTGAGAAATGGCTTACAGTGATTTTAATTTAAGAAAGATAGAAACTGATTTTCAACTTGAGATTGTTGAACAGCAAGACCTTTTTTCACAGATAGAAGAATTAAAAATCAGCGATTTTTTAAGTAAAATCCTCAAACAAAATGTGCCACTTGCTCAGGCATTAAGCACTGAAAAGGCACGTTCCGAACTCATCATTATCAATATTTTCTTGGAGTTAAAAAATAACCTGAATATTGGGTTATTTTCCGGTATAGATTTCACAGTAGATAAGGAGAAAGGTTTAAATGGATTTTGTGATTTTCTGATTAGCAGATCTTCAGAGCAATTATTTTTAAAAGCCCCAGTTATAGCCGCAGTTGAAGCCAAAAATGAAAATATCGTTGCTGGACTAGGACAATGTGTTGCTGAAATGATTGCCGCTCGAATATTTAATGAACAAGAAAAGAATGATCTTTCGATAATATATGGGGTTGTTACTACCGGACATGCGTGGAAGTTCATTAAATTGCAAGAAAACTCAGTTTTCATAGATCAAGAAGACTACTATATCAAAACTCCAGATAAGATTATGGGAATTTTATCTGAAATGGTTAAACAAAATGCCTAACTATGCGCTCAATGCCAAAACCCCTTTCGAGGACAAAGTTTTTTGTGCATAAAAAACTTTATCCTCGAAATTTTAAAAAAGCAGTGCCGGACGGGGTTTGCAACCCCGTCCAGCTTATGAGTATTTTTATAATAAAATCAATATTTTAAGCTTAACTTAATGGCATTGATTGGTCTCCCTGCTGGTCTTAATTTTCAGGCGGCGCGGTGATTGATTATGTATGGCAGCGTCACAATCACCCTAAGTCCCCCCTTTCGATTCTTCAGCACAATTTCTCCCCCATGTCCGTGCACAATGGAACGTGCAATGGACATGCCCAATCCAATACCACCCGTTTCGCGGTTTCTAGAAGTTTCTAAGCGGACAAAAGGCTCAAATACCCGTTCTAAATCGTCAGCCTGAATACCAGGACCATCATCATCGATGTTAATGTGTAGCTCAGTCTCGCTTGCCTCTATACTAACCCGTGCCCGTTTTCCATAGCGCACCGCGTTTTCAATCATGTTACGCAAGGCGCGTTTCAAGCTGTGCGGGCGGCAAGCGTAGGGATGTTTTTGCTCCTCGGTAAACTGCACCTCTTGCCCCATGTCAGCCAGATCATCGCATAAACTGGCGACTAATGCACTTAAATCGACGCGGCGTGTTTCTTCTTCTGTCGCTGCGTCGCGGGCAAAAGCTAAGGCGGCTTCAGTCATCGCTTGCATTTCGTCTAAAGTCGCAAGGATTTTGCGGCGACTCTCAGTATCTTCAATAAATTCAGCACGCAGTCGCAAGATGGTGATGGGGGTACGCAAATCATGCGAAATGGCTGCCAGGAGACGTGTGCGATCTTGGACAAAGCGTTGTAGGCGTTGATTCATCTGGTTAAAGGCACGGGTGGTTTGGCGGATATCCGCCGGCCCACTTTCTGGCAGCTGAGGCGTGATCTCACCACGCCCCAGCTTTTCCACAGCCATTGTGAGTTCCACCAGCGGATGGGTAATGCGCCTCAGTATGAATATCACAATGGCGGTGACGGCGACTGCCATAAATAAGCTGGAAATGAGGGAAGACGAAATTAAGGATTTGGGTTGTGAATAATGGTAGCTTTTGACGTTAAGCCATTGTCCAGAACTCAAGGTGATTGCGACGACAAAATTGAGTGAACGCGGCGTATTTCTATAAACTCGCTTAGATTGTTCGGGTTTTTCATGCTTGTTTGCATAAAGTTGTACCCGCGCCTGAGCCTTATTCTCCAGCAGTTCGACTAAATGCCGTTGTAATGGGTTATCAGCATATTCAAATACATTGGTATCAACCGCACTTTGTTCGGCTAATTGGAATTTTATCCAACCACTATTCGTCGCTTTGAGGATTCGCTCATGCAATGCGGGCGGAGTATCTTCAAGTAAACGTACCACTGGAACGATTCGTGCCAGGGCATTTTTACGTCTTTCATCTAACAATGCGAGCCGCTGTTCATCGCTAAAGATCAAAAAGCTGATCATATGGGAACCGAGCAATGCTATCAGGAGTAGGGCGATAGTCTGCCCGGTTAGATTTTGGGGCCAAATCATAAGCGTTCCACTTCTGCCATAAATTTATACCCGCCACCCCAGACAGTTTGGATTAAGGTGGGTTTTTTCGGATCATCTTCGATTTTTTTACGCAGACGACTGACTTGGTTATCAACACTTCGGTCAAACACTTCGGCTTCTTTGCCGCGTGTTAATTCTAATAGTTGATCACGGCTGAGTACTATGCGCGGATGTTTGATAAATACGCTTAATAGTTGGAATTCTCCGGTGCTTATGGGAATAGCCAGTTCATCTTCTCCGATCAGTTCGCGCCGTTCTACGTCCAGAGTCCAACCTTTAAACCGAAATTTGTTGGCGGATAGGGTTTCTTTCTGAAACGGTAAACTGTGGGTGCGACGCATAACGGCTTTTATACGCGCTAATAATTCTCTCGGTTCAAAGGGCTTGGTGACATAATCGTCGGCGCCGATTTCTAATCCGATGACGCGATCTGTCGCTTCTGCCATTGCTGTCAACATGATCACGGGCAATTTGGTTGTTTCCCGCAGACTCCGACATAAGGATAGTCCATCCTCGCCGGGCATCATGATGTCCAGCACTACTAAATCAATGGCATGTTCACGCAAGATTTTTTTCATCGCTACGCCGCCATCGGCAAGGCTGACACGAAAGTTATGCTTTTTGAAATATTGGCCTAATAATTCGCGGATTTCCCGATGATCATCTACGACTAAAATATGTGGTGATGTTTTTGTTGTCATATCGTTTCCTCACGCGATGTGCAAGTTTTTATTTAAGAAAGTGGCACACTATAAACAAATATTTCAAGTCAGGGTGATAAAAGTTGTATCAGAATTTCTCAGTTCGCCACTTTGACATATTTTGTTACATATTTACTATTTCAGGACAAAGTTTTGTGAAACTTTTTTGGTTTAATGTGCCCGTCGCAAACTGAGGCGACAAACAAAATATTAGTTGTACTATCCTTGGGATAAAAATTTTATGAAAAAGCAAAAACGTTTTTTAGTCTCTTTGGTTTCTGGCTTCATTCTCGGCGGAGTTTCTTCATTGGGGCTGGCTGATGATGATTGTGGCGATCCTGATTGCGCCTACAGTTATAAATCACATCAAAGTGGGCAGTATTCCGAACGCAGGGACGGTTGTGCCCAGCGTTCAGATGAAAGTTTGCAGGAGCGCAGGAACGATGATGGCAAGTCTGGTTGTGCTCAGCGTTCTGATGAAAGTTTGCAGGAGCGCGAGCCCAGGAACGATGAAGGTAAGTCTGGTTGTGCTCAGCGTTCTGGTGAAAGTTCGCAGGAGCGCTCGCGCAGGAACGATGATGGCAAGTCTGGTTGTGCTCAGCGTTCAGATGAAAGTTCGCAGGAGCGCTCGCGCTGGAACGATGATGGCAAGTCTGGTTGTGCCCAGCGTTCAGATGAAGGTTTGCAGGAGCGCTCGCGCTGGAACGATGATGGCAAGTCTGGTTATGCTCAGGGTTCAGATGAAGGTTTGCAGGAGCGCTCGCGCAGGGAACGTGAAGCGGCAAGGGTTCAACGTCAGATCGAAAGTGAGCTCGACGCTTTAGTTGGAAGTGAGCTCGACGCTTTAGAGCAGAATCAGGAGAGATACCGCGAAGTTGAGGTGCTTGAAGCTAAAAGAGAGCTCGACGCTCCGAATCAGGATAAATGCGGCGAAGTTGAGGTGGAACCTGAAGCTCGCTCGGGTTGTGGTGATCGCCACTTGGAGCGGAACAGGGGATGTCAAAAGAAAGTTGTTTGCCCAAGTAAGTAGATGAGTATGGTTTTTTGATCAGCGGGGTGTGGGCACATAGCAGGCAGTACTGTCGTGAAAGTGGCATACTGTAAACAAATATCTAAAGTCAGGGTGAAAAAAGTTGTATCAGTATTTATCGGTTCGCTACTTTGACATATTTTGTTACATATTCACTATTTCACGACAAAGTTTTGTGAAACTTTTTTGGTTTAATGTGCCCGTCGCAAACAGAGGCGATAAACAAAATATTAATTGTACAATCCTTGGGAGAGAAATATCATGAAAAAGCAAAAACGTCTTATAGTCACTTTGGTTTCTGGCTTCATTCTCGGCGGAGTCTCTTCATTGGGGCTGGCTTATGATTGTGGCGATCCTGGTTGCGCCCACAGTTATAAATCATATCAAGGTGGGCAGTATTCAGATCGCGGTGGCGATTGTGCCCAGCGTTCATCTGAAAGTTGGGAGCAGCGCAATCGCGGGTACGATTATGGCGAGTCTGGTTGTGCCCAGCGTGAAAGTTGGCAGGAGCGCGAGCGCAGGGAGCGTGAAGCGGTAAGGGTTCAACGTCAGGTCGAAAGAGAGATTAATGTTTTAGTTGAAAATGAGCTCGATGCTTTGGAGCATAGGCAGGATAAATGCCGCCAAGTTGAGGCAGCGCGTGAAGCTCGCCCGGTTTGCGGTGATCGCTACTTGGAGGGGAATCGTCAAAACAGGGGATGTCAAGAGGAAGTTGTTTGCCCCAATAGATAATTCATTTGGAGTGCAAGGCGTACCTTGCACTTAACTCATTTATGGAGTATTATATGAAAAATAAAATAACTCTCTTGAGTGTCTTGGTAATGCTGGGATTGTTCACGAGCGCAAGCGCTGATCCTTATAGAGCGCCTGGTTATGGTGCAGATCCTTATGGAGCGCCTGGTTATGGCGGTGCTCCTGTTAGAAGGCATGGTGCTTTCTATAGAATAGGCAAAAGGGCTGCGAAGGCTTTGGCGCGGAGTGCTTGGAACAACATTGGTCATGACTGCACGAAGACAAGTATATTTGTTCAAATCGTGGGAGATGGCGTGGATGATGCGGTAAATGATATTGGGACAAGGTATAGGGGGCCATCTGCTGAACAGTTTGGTCATGGGTACATTGATGGTCTAATGGAAGTTTTGGATCGGGTGGTCGATAGGTGCGTACATGAGTGTAATATGCTCGGTAATGCGAGTGGTGAATGGTCTGCAAAAATGTTTTGCCGTGTTGCTTGGGCGATTGGGCGTGCTCCAACTTTCACGGTTAGACTCGTGAATATAAGGGGTTCGATTTGTGGGGGTGCCTATAGGCTGGGGTGTGAGTCGAGTTTTGTTGGAACGGCAACTGGGATGTGCCCCGTCTACACACATGGACCTTCCTTTAACCGCTTTTACAGAGCCGCAGATAATGGCAGTTGTTCGTATAATCCCTATTAAGATTCCCTCTTTTGACGGCGGGGCAACTAAACTATCAAAACTTTTTGACATTAGTTTTTATTTTTAGTAAAATATGCTTGCCACTTTAGGGTTCTGGACTTCAGAATAAACAAAAAGTAACCCGTTGCGGAATTAGGCGAGGGGATAAAGGGCTGATACTCCCTAGTTCATAGTTGATGAAATTGTTATCTAATGCTGGCTTATACGGTCTGCTCGACCGGAATTAACGCTCGTGGAGTATAGCTGAGGGACTGGCTTGTTTACTCGCTCAATGCCATTAAGTTAAGCTCCTACATTGATAAGGTTTTTCCTTATCTTAATGGCATTACAATGGGGACTTTTGTAGAGGAAAACAAGCCTTGTTCCTCTTGTACGTTGAACCGAGAAGTCGACTGTGATCACTTTTGATCGCAAACGATGGAGCAATCAATTCTAACTTAACCAACTTCATGGAGTTATACATGAAAAATCAAGTAATACACTTGAGTGTCCTAGTAATACTGGGATTGTTTATGAGTACGAGCGCAAACGCGAGTAGGATGCACTATAACATAGCCTATAATGCTGCGCAGGGTTCGGCACAGAGTGCTTGGGACAACATTGGTCATGACTGCACGAAGCTAGATCAGTTTGTTAGACTCATCAGTATGGGCGTGAGTGATGCGGTAAATGACATTGGGACAAGGTATACGGGACGTGCTGCTGAAGATTTTGGTGCAGGGTACATTAATGGTTTGAGGGCGGTTTTGGGAAAAGTGGCCCTTGACTGCGTGAATGAGTGTCATATGCTCGGTCATGCGATGGGAGAATGGGCAGCCAAAATGTTCTGTCGATTGGCTGCGGTGATTGGGCATACTCCAAGTTTCACGAGTCGGATATCGAATGTAGATGGCGGGATTTGTGGGCGTGCCTATAGAAGAGGATGTGAGAATAATTTTGTTGGGGTTGCACGGGGAATGTGCCCGACCTACGCAAATGGACCTGCCTTTTGGAACTATTACGGAGGGGCAGATGGTGGCAGCTGCGGTTACGATCCCAATTAAGGGAGGTCGCTTTCCTGACAGACTGACGGGGTTGTCAAACCCCCACTGGTCAAGATGAGTTTCAGATAATGGGAGGAGTCCAAGATTTATCTTGGGACTCCGAAACGAGTTGCTTATTTTCTGAAAGACTATAGAGAGACCTGCGGGATATCCTATCCCGTGGGTCTTTTTTTTTTTCAATCGTTCGTATGAGGTGAACTGATGAAAAAAATTATTTTTAGTGTGTGCGTGATCATGGTGGGCTGGGGAGAAATGGCTGTCGCTGGTCATGGGCCGTTTTACAATGTGGGCAATAACGCCGGCGTGGGCTTGGCTGAGAGTGCTTGGGATAATCTAGGCAGAAGTTGTAGGGAAATCCAGATTTTCGCTCAAATCGTCGAAGATGGCGTTCGGGATGCGGCAAGAGATATTGAAACGAAATACCGGGGGCGCTCTGCTAAGGATTTTGGTGCGGGCTATCAAGATGGGTTATTGAGTGTGTTGAATAGGGTACGCAACCGGTGCGGAAATGCGAGGACTTTGTTGGAGCGACTTGAGCGATTGGTTCTAAAGCTGTTTAAGGTGATCATAGCTGGGGGGAGTCATCAGGAAAAACATCAAAAACCATATAATGACTATAGGTGGTTTCAAAAACCATCTGATGACTATAGGCGGTTTCAAAAACCATCTGATGACTATAGGCGGCCTTATCAATCTTACTATAGCATAGGCTATAATGCGGGGAGTGGTTTGGCGAGAAGTATCTGGGATAGTCTTGGTCAGGACTGTAGGATGACTCGTCAGTTTGTTCGGATCGTCAGATACAGCGTGGATGATGCGATAGCAGGTATTGGAAGAAGGTACAGAGGGTGGGCTGCTGAACAGTTTGGCCAGGGATATGTTGATGGTTTGGTGGATGTTTTGAAGAGACAGGTTAGTCCTATGTGTGATTGATTTTAAACGTTACGGACGGGAAGTTAAGCCTCCAAATCAGACCTGCCAGGTATCCAAAACCTAGCAGGTCGTTGTAAACTATAGGAAAAATTAACCTTACATGTTTTTGACACCTGTCAGGTTTGTCTTGATCCCTCGCTCGCTCGGGACAGGCTTAATGGTATTGAGCTAAAAAGACGGGATTGCAAATCCCGTCCAGCTAATTATCCGTTATTTCCGTTAATCCGCTGTACTAAATCCCCCCCCCGTCCGGCACAAGCGCGAGCCCAAGATAAATCTTGGACTCCAAACCCCCTCATTAAATTTAACTTAACCAACTTCACGGAGTTATACATGAAAAATCAAGTAATACACTTGAGTGTCCTGGTAATACTGGGATTGTTTATGAGTACGAGCGCAAACGCGAGTAGGATGCACTATGAAATAGCCTCTAATGCTGCACAGGGTTTGGCACAGAGTGCTTGGGACAATATTGGTCATGATTGCACGCGGCTAAATCAGTTTATTGGCATCGTCAGTTTAGGCGTGAGTGATGCGGTAAATGATATTGGGACAAGGTATAGGGGACGGGCTGCTGAAGATTTTGGTACAGGGTACATTATTGGTTTGAGGGCGGTTTTGGGAAGTGTGGCCCTTGATTGCGTGAGTTTAGGCGTGAGTGATGCGGTGTATAGGGGACGGACTGCTGAAGTTTTTGGTACAGGGTACGTTAGGGCAGTTTTGGCCCTTGACAGCATGAATGAGTGTCAGGTGCTCGGCCACGCGATGGGAGAATGGGCTGCCAAAATGTTCTGTCGAGTGGCTGCGGTGATTGAGCATACTCCAAGTTTCACGAGTCGGATATCGAATGTAGATGGCGGGATTTGTGGGCGTGCCTATAGAAGAGGTTGTGAGAGTAATTTTGTTGGGGTTGCACGGGGAATGTGCCCAACCTACGCAAATGGAACTGCCTTTGATAAGTATTACGAAGGGGCAGATGGTGGCTGCTGCGGTTACGATCCCAATTAAGGGAGGGCGTCCAAGATAAATCTTGGACTCCAAAACCACTATCTGTACGCCGCTATCTCTATCTGATTTATCGCCTACCGAGTCGCTAAAGCTTAGACTATGAGCTTTAATTATAAAGACAATCCGTTTGAGTCTCATCCCAACCCGGATTAAGCTCATCAAGCCATTTTCTAAGTTTCTCAGAAACCTTCGTTTTCAGGCAGTTGTCATTTAAGTCTAGCTCCGTCAATTTTTTGATCTTCATCAAAGATTTAGGGATTTTCCCGCTCAGTGAGTTGTCGTTCAGCAATAGTATTTCCAACTTTTCCAATTCAAAAAGCTTTTTCGGTATTGAGCCTTTGAGGTTGTTATTCTCCAATGCTAATCCTGTTATCCGCCCTCCTTGACAATTGATTCCGTACCAATCACAAGGGTTATTTGTTACATTCCATCCTGTATTATCCATCCAATTTTTGCCATCAGTATTCTTATAGAGAGCGATAAGGGTGTTACATTCTATTCTTGGAATGATAGTGACTTTTTTACAGCTAAAAGTTGAGTCATTATCTATAATCGTTACGATTGCTGTATCTGTCTTACCTAATTCGGCACCGTGGGATAATCTAAGCTGACGATAAGTATCTCATCGTTTTCCTGAATGTTGTCGTCAGTGAGCTCTACCAGAAAGGTTTTTTCAGTCTCATCGCCATCATCCCAATTTAAGGTGCCTGAGATGGATGTATAGTCGTCGGGGGCTGTGGCAGTATCGTCGCTGGTGGCGTATTCTACTGATATTGCTCCTTCATTATTATTAATACGGGCAACGGTGATGCTTGCTTGCCCTTTATTTTCTGCTACGCTGTAGAAGAAAAAATACTAGCGGAGGAGAATTGTAGTTTGGATTCTTGAGAACAAGGTGTTTGTGTCTCATCCCAACCGGGGTTGCGGCTGTCGAGCCATGCAATTAGTTCTGAGTCGGAGGTGGTTAGGTGGCAATGCCAGTATGATAAACCCCCCAAAATCAGGCTGACAAGTATCCAAAACCTGGCAGGTAGTTTTCTACTCCGATTGACCTGACAGGTTTTTGACACCTGTCAGGTTTGTCTTAACTTAATGGCATTGGGTTAGGTGGTTGTTGTCTAATTTTAAACAAATATCTTTATAACAATCATCATGTGAGGGTATATAAGATAGAGTTTTCAACCCAACCGGAATTTTTCCGCAGAGTTGGTTGTTATCCAGATAGAGAACTTCTAAGTATATCAAATTGTCCAATTTATTTGGGAGCGAACCACTGAGTTGGTTGGAAGACAGACTGAGTTCCTCCAAATCAATTATTTTACATAATTCGCTTGGGATTGAGCGACAAGAGCTTCACATTCTTCATAAGGAATGTCGGTGACAGTTGTACAGTCGAACGTTGACTCAGCAGTATTTAACTCGTTTGACGCTCCGTCACTCGCAATGGCTGCGGACGTTAAGCCAAATAGGCTTAGAGATAAAGCTAGTTTCTTTAACATCTGAACCCTCGCTATTAATAAGTCAAAACCAAAAAAGCTAAATGAAGGGTAAAATTGGATTCCTTACCAATTTAGACAATTATATTGAGGATAATACCAACCGGGATTAAGCTCATCAAGCCATTTTTTTAATTCATCAGAAACATTTCTATCCAAGCAGTTGTTGTTTAAATCTAACTCAGTTAACTTCTTCAGCCTCATCAAAGATTCAGGGATTTCGTTATTCAGA
>JBDLJY010000151.1:0-15369 GCA_039714115.1 Pseudomonadota bacterium
CTCAATGCCATTAAGTTAAGGACAAATAATTGATTTTTAAATAAAAAATATGTGCTGGACGGTGTTTATCAGTTGTGTGGAGCTTAAGGAGCGGAGCGGATTTCTCGAAACTAAAATGATGGTTTCGGGAAATCCGCTCCGCTCCATTCCCGAAACAACTGAATAAAATCAATATTTTAAGCTTAACTTAATGGCATTGGTTTATATCTGGGTGTTAAATTTGAAGCGATTTTGCGGTTTATTTTTCACCCTATTTTTGGGCCAAAGCTAGAAATCAGATTTTTCCAAAAAATAGGATTTCTCACCGTGATGAGATAAATCTTGGACTCCAAAATCTTCATCACAATTCCTTAATAAAAGTCGAACCTCCGATTGGCTTTAAATTGTCTTTCATGCGTCTATAATTATGTTCATTGTTAAATAGCCAGAGGATTCGGGTTCGTTTGTTTTTTGGGGCGGTGGGGATGGGTGCCCAGCCGTCTGTAAAGATTATGAGTCCGTCATATTCTTTGTTTTTGTCGATGTAGTCTATCACTGGTTGAAAATAGGTTCCGCCGCGTCCAATCGCTTTGATTTTATATTTAGCCTTTTTTAAGGTGAGCGGTTTTCCTTTGATTTCGCTATCGAATTGCAGGACGTCGATTCTTTCAATGCCATATTTGAAGAGTTGATTGATGATCGAGAATGCTTTTCTGATGTCTTGATTAGTCACCGAGCCGCTGACATCGACGGCAAATAATAGTTTGGTGCAAAAATCTCGACGGCTGCCCAGGTATAAAAAGCCATATCGGCGGCTTGGTTTCATCCGTGTCAGGACGCGGTTGACGGAGATAATGCTGGCTCTGAATGAGCGGAGTATTTCCCGATAATTGATTTTGGGTTTTAGGGTGGCTAATATCAGTTCTTGTATATCGCTTGGTACTGTGCCCCAGGTGTTGTTTTCTAATGCCGATTCTATTTTGTCGTTGATCTGATTGTTGTAGTATTCATCGGCATCCCAAGATTCTGTATTTTCTATGCCGCTGGTTTCGGGATCGGTGTATTGTTCTTGTGCTCCGCTTTGTTCCCCTTTATCCTGTTGCCCCATGCTATCTTGTTGCTCTAGCAATTTATAATAGTAAAATTCAAAGTATTTTTTGTCATATTCGTCGGTTTGAAATATCTGTTTTGCATAAGGGAAGTTGAGCGATGTTTGAAGATATTCTTGGATGGTAATATTGCTGGCGGTGTAGGCGACTATTTGGTTTTCTTTGCGTCGTAAATAGGGGTGTTTTAATATAATCCGCATGGCTTCAAATCGTAGCACTTGGTAAAGGGTTTGATTGTCCAAGGCTTCAATAAATGTCGGGTTATATTCGATTTGCCCCCGTCCAACTCTGATGTTTTGAATGTTTGGGTTGTTGCTTAATTCGTGAGTCGTCCAGACGGCAAAAAATAGGGGATCGATTAGGTACCATTTTTCGATGATATTGCTGATTCTTTGTTTGGTTGTCATTTTTTTTAGTGTACTCCCAATGCCATTAAGTTAAGTCAAAACAAGACCGGTTAAAACCAAACCTGGCAGGTCAAAGGCAACCAGGTCTGTATTGGACTTTGACCTGGCAGGTTTTGTTTTTAACCAGTCTGGTTTCTGTACTCGTTATTTATAATCGTATATTACTAATATACTCCATCAATTCTTCCATGATTTCCATAGAGTCGACCAATAACAGGCTGGCGACTTTTTCAAATTTGGTATTTTCGATCATTGAGGCGATATGGGCAATGGCTTCTGTTTTTTTCACCTTTTTGAGGTGAACTAAGTATTTGTGGAAATTTGTCAACACCGCTTTTCTTTGAGCTGCTTTGTAGTTGTCGCCATTGAGCCAGTACATGATTTGTTCGTTTAGGAAAATAAAATCTTGTAGTTTGAAGGACTTTAATTTGTCCTTGTATTTGTCAAAACTTAACAGTAGTTGTCCTGGCGAGACTTTGAAGGTCGTTTCTAGGCTCTTTTTGAAGTTCATGGCGGCTTTTATCCCGACAATGCCGGCAATTATTTTGATATGGAGATCGTTTATTTCTTTGAGCGGCTTGATCAGGTTGGAGACTTTTTCCCATGCGCGGCGATCTGGGGTTTTGTTGAGTCCTGTGTTTAAGCTGTCTTCATTGTCAATGTCTTCGGGATCGAGGAATTGATGATGTTTTTGGATAAAGGTAATCACTCGTTCATCAATTCCTTTGTCATTGGCCCATAATAGCCAGTCTTCTACCGTCGGTGCAAATTCATATAGGTTGAAGCGTGAGACTAATGCTGGGTCTAAGTCGGTTAGTTGATATTCTTCTCCTTCGTTGACGGCGGAGATGATGATGCTCTTTTTTGGCAGTTTTTTGCCAGCTAGGGTTTTGTTCAGGGTTAAGTCTTGAACTGATTGGAGTATTTCTGGACGGGCGCGATTGAGTTCGTCTAGAAATAGGACTATCGGTTTGTTATCGGTTGGCCACCAGTAGGGGGGTAAAAATTCTGAGTGTCCAGTTTTTTGGTCTTGATACATGAGTCCAATTAGGTCTCCGGGATCGCTCATTTGCCCGAGGAAGAAGGCTATCACTTTCATTCTTTTTGTCTTGTAAAATTCTGTGATGATTTGTGATTTTCCTATCCCGTGTTTTCCGATTAGCATAATGTTTTGCTCAGGGGGCGTTAGCCTGAGTATTTCTATGAGTTCTGGTACGTCAATTTTTATGGCCATTTGATTTCAGTTTTTAACTGATTATAACGCTTTTGGGGGACAAAATAATTTCAATGGGATTACCAAGTTTTAACACAACTTAGAACCCAGATAGAAATCAGTTCCGCGAGAGGTTTCGGGAAATCCGCTCCGCTCCATTCCCGAAACAACTTCGAGAGTTTCGGGCAACGAAGCAGGCTTTTGCGACGTTCAATCCGCTCCATTCCTCCCGTAGGGAACTTAACGAAAAGGACGTTGAACAGTTGTTTCGGGAATGGAGCGGAGCGGATTTCCCGAAACCACATGATGTGCTCATAAACTTTCGTGAGTGACCCATGAATAATGTTTATACCCGGTTCTGGATTTTAAGCGAAAAGTGAGCCCGGACTTTTGCAGTTCTCTTGTCGACTGGATGAGGGAACGCAACTCTTTTAAAGTGTCCTGGAATTGGCTATAAGGTATGTCGATCTCTATTATTTTTCCTGATTCAATCTGAACAATCAGTTTCAATTTTGTCGCGTATTCTTGGGTATAAAAGTCAAATTTATCCTCTTTGGCGATTTTTTTGATATTCCCAATAATCGCTAGTTGTTTCAATTTGTTTATCTTTTCTTTTTTTAATTTACGCGCATTTTTATTGTCATATTCCTGTTTTATTCGGTCAATAAAGGTATAAATTTGTTCTATTTGATAAACATTGGCACGATTCCTGTTGTGGGTAATGATCAGTTCATTGCTTTGATTAAATTTGATTGTAAAAGAATTATAGCTATAGAAGCATGAGTCATCCCTAATCGAGAAATAGCAGTTTGGTTCGGGTTCATTGTCTTTGAATGATCGATAAAAAGAGTGTTTTTCGATCCCTTTTATTTTTTCGATTTCAGATTGAAGAGACGAAATAAATGCTTGGTGTTCAAACGCATTTTTGATGAGAGGCGTTTCACCGGTAAAATGTTCTCGTAGTATTTTTGCAATCGATCTACTATTTAATGACATGCTACGATATCCTTTGTTGAGTCCGTACTATAAACTTTCGTGAGTGATCCATGAATAGTGTTTATACCCTGATCCGGATTTTAAGCGAAAAGTGATCCCGGATTTTTGCAATTCTCTTACCGTCTGGATGAGGGAACGCAACTCTTTTAAAGTGTCCTGGAATTGGCTATAAGGTATGTCAACCTCTATTATTTTTCCTGATTCAATCTGAACAATCAGTTTCAATTTGGTCGCGTATTCCCGGGTAGAAAAGTCAAATTTATCCTCTTTGGCGATTTTTTTGATATTGCCAATAATCGCTAGTTGTTTCAATTTTTTTATCTTTTCTTTTTTTAATTGACGCGCATTTTTATTGTCATATTCCTGTTTCAGTCGGTCAATAAAGGTATAAATTTGTTCTATTTGATAAACAATCGCATTGTTCCAGTAGTTGGTAATGATCAGTTCGTTGGTTTGATTAAATTTGATTGTAAAAGATTCATAGCCATACATGGATGATTCATTCTTAATCAAGAAACTACACTCTTGTTTGGGCGCCTTGTTGGAATAAGAGGGTATCTCGATCCCTTTTATTTTTTCAATTTGAGATTTTATAGAGGTAATAATTGTTTGGTGTTCAAACGCATTTTTGATGATGGGCGTTTTACCGGTAAAATGTTCCTGTAGTATTTTTGCAATTGTTCTGCTATTTAATGACATTTATTTTGTTGGTGCGATTTATTTATATATATTTTTCAATTGCCTACATTGGCGCTGCTCGCTCAAGCTATCCCAGCAGAACTAGGTAATTTCTTTTAAACAAAAGTTTCAATCGTCGGCATTGACGCAACGGTTAATGTGGGTTGGGTGTATTAAAACATAATCAAAAATCAATTGCAACATTTAAATATAGGGCGGTGGTGAGGAGAAAATGCCGGCGCGTGGCAACCCCAAAAATTCGGCAAATTTGCCGTTTATCAATCTTGTCCCGATTTTCTGTATAATGCGTCCCAGCTTTCTAGCGGCGCAATAAATAGGATAACTGATAACTGAAATGAAAATATTAGAAGCCACATATAGTATTGTCACTCCGATGTTTATCGGTGACGCTGAACAAAAAGCCTCCGATTTACGTCCTCCTTCTATAAAAGGCGCTTTGCGTTTTTGGTGGCGAGCCTTGAATTGGGGTAAATATTTAAGGCTGGCAGAGGGGAACATTGCCCAAGCCTTGCAAACTTTGCATACTGAAGAAAGTAAATTATTTGGTATCGCTGCCCAAGAAAATCGTGGAGGACAAGGGCAATTTATACTCCAAGTCAGTCCCACTCATTTGAGAGTGGGCAAAAATCCACCGCCCGCGACGGGTGGGTTACCTTATTTATTAGGACAAGGTGTTTATCACTTTAAAAATGGTTATTTGCGTAACGCACTACAGGCTGGGCAAAATTTTTCCGTTAAAGTCTGTTTTCGTCCGACGGCGAAGGCAGAAGATGTCGATAGTGTTGCTCAAGCTTTATTGTTATTTGGATTACTAGGCGGGCTAGGTAGTCGGGCGCGTAAAGGGTTTGGAGCCGTGGCTATCCATCAATTGATTGGCTCTGATCAGGTGACAATTCCACAAAACATTAATGAATACAATAAGATAATAAACAAACTATGCCAAACCATGCCGGCTGATTTGCCACCGTTTACCGCTTTTTCACAAAAAAGCCGTGTCGATATTTCCCTAACAGGGGATGATGCTTGGCAATTATTGGAGCAAGTCGGTAGAGAAATGCTCTTGTACAGAAGTTATGGTTCTTCAAATTCACGCTCAGGACTACATACTGTGCTAAACAACCAAAAGGCGGAACAAAATTTTAGTGCTGATCATGATTTAGTCCTTGAAGTTGCCGAAGGTGGGACAGTGACAACACATCCTGATAGAGTGGTGTTTGGTTTGCCACATAATTATTTTTTCAGTTCAGGTGACAAAGTCGATGTGAATGGGAAAAGTGAAGGGCGTGGACGACGCGCATCTCCGCTATTTATTCATTTACATGAATTTCCTGATGGCAAGTGTGCGGCGATACAAGCCCTATTGCCAGCGATATTTTTACCGCCATCGGATCGCATTGAACTCAAAGCGAGACAGGCTACAAGTCAGGTATCTCCTCAAATAGATTGGGACGTGATAGTTCGGTTTTTGGATCGCTTTAAGAATAGACAGAGAATTTATCCATGAATCAAGACAAAATGTATTTTCATTTTACTCTGGGCCCAGTCCAAGGTTTTGTCGCCCAAGCACGGCGCACCCGCGACTTTTGGGCTGGCTCATTTATCTTATCTTGGCTGGCGGCGGTGGCAATGCGCTCCGTGCAAAAGCAACAGGGAAAAATTATCTTTCCTAAGCCTGATGATAATTATCTTAAGTGGTTAGAAGGACTGGGTGAAAATCAGCCGCCTATTCAAGGTAGTGTGCCTAACCGTTTTAAAGCGGAAGTGAATGGCGATTTTAGTCCTCAAGCGATAGTGGATAGTGTCCAACTCGCTTGGCGGGAGTTGGCTGATGTTGTCTGGCAAGCTGATTTGGCTGAGGTTGTGCCTGATAAGCCAATCCATCGCCAAATTTGGGATCGGCAAATTAGCCGTTTTTTTGAAATCAGTTGGTCGCTGACAGCGGATGAGAAGGCATCTAATATATTGGATCGCCGCAAAAATTGGCGAAGTCACTTTGCCCCCGCTGAGCCGGGCGTAAAATGTATGAGCATGGCAGGCTGGCAAGAATTATCGGGTTTGCCTGAGCCTAATAAGCCTTATCCTAAGAGAGATGAACTTGATCGCTTTTGGCAGCCCATCCGCGATAGGCTAAACATGGATTTGGCTGATGAGGAAAATTTATGCGCTATTGCTTTTGTCAAGCGGAGGTTTGCGTGTCATTTTGAAAAGCTTGGCAAAGACAAAAAAGTGGAAATGCCCGGCGGTTGGGAACTTAAAGGTTGGAAACTTAAAACCGGTGTACCTTCCGTCTCTTATCTGGCTGCGGTGCATTGGTTAGAACAGGTCATTTTAAGTGAGGAAGAGGATAAATTAGATGATTTACAAAAAGCCGCTGACGCGCTTGGCGCGGAATACGGTGAATGGCAAACTGATATTCGTTGTATTGATCATGCCTATCGAGATGCCCAAAAAAAGGGTAAAAACCCGGGCCGTTTAAAGGCGTTAGATGGTAGTGTGTTTTTTGAAGAGGGGTTGCAGAGTCAGCCGACACCCTTTTATGCGATTTTGCTGATGGATGGTGATTCATTGGGCAAGCACATGAGTGATACCAATAAGCAAGCTAAGATTTCTGATGCTTTGGAAAAGTTTACTCGCCGGGTGCCGGGATTGGTATATAGTCACAATGGCTTTTTAGTCTATGCTGGCGGAGATGATGTTTTGGCGATTCTGCCTTTAGAAGATGCTTTATCTTGTGCTAAGACGTTGCGTGATGCGTATGGAAATGCCTTTGAGGGCAGTGGCATTGATTCAACTTTATCGGGCGCGGTGGAATTTGCCCATATCAAAATGCCTTTGACTAAGATTCTCCGAGACGCGCATGGTTTACTTGATAATGTCGCCAAAGATGGTTGTGGGCGCGATGCGATAGCGGTGCGCGTGTGGAAACCGGGCGGAAAGGCGCTTGAGTGGGCAATGCCTTGGAAAAAGGCTTTGGCTCAAGATGAGACTTTAATCATTGAACGTTTGGCAGGAGAATTCCGTGATGATGAAGATAAGGATTTTAGCAGTAATTTTTTCTACCGGATTCGGGAACGTTTTGATTTGTTGAATCCTCCAAAAGGGGAAAAGGCGATACTGAATCCGGAGCAAGCTAACAGTTTGTTAGCGGCTGATTATCTGGGTTCGGGTGTCAATGAAAAACGCAAAGTGAGTTTGCGGGCTGCTTCGGAAATTATCGGCACCTTATTAACTCAATGCCGACTAGTTATCCGTGTTCTTGATGATCAAGGTAATGAAAAATTCTCTCGCCCTTCTGAATGCTTAAAAGCAGATGGGGCGTTTTTAGTCCGTTTTTTGGCTAATAAAGGGGTTGGACGTTGAGCCTTGAAATAAATTTCAAGGCTAATAGCTCAAGTCGGCTAAAGCCGACTGAAAATGTGACGGGGTTAGCCTTATCAGTTGTTTCGGGAATGGAGCGGAGCGGATTTCCCGAAACCACGATTCGTAGGGGCAATCCCTTGTGGTTGCCCTGAAACGTCACGGACGGGGTTGCAAACCCCGTCCGGCAGAGAGAATTTATTCTAAGGCTTCTGAAAATGTGACGGGGTTAGTCGGCTTTAGCCGACTTGAGCTGTTAGCCTTAGAATTTATTCTAAGGCTTCTCTCCAAATGCCAATAAGGATTAATTAAATGAACCACAAACAATGGAATTTTTCACAATTAGATACTTGGTTTTTTCGTGAATCCCGCCCTTATGATTCTATCGGAGGATCACAGTTAGCTACAGTTTTTCCTCCCTCGGCGCGAACCATTGCCGGAGCGGTGCGGACATTGATAGGTGAACAGGCGGAAATTAATTGGGATGCTTTTAATAAAGGCGATGGCGCAGCACATAATCTGTCTAAAATAAATTTGCATGAAGAAATAGGCGATGCCGATAATCTCGGTAAACTGCGTTTGATTGGGCCTTATTTGTTATATAAAGGGCAACGCCTTTATTCAGTGCCATTGTTCCTGCTGGAAAAAGAGGGACAATTTATTCGCTTGCGCCCCGGTGATCCCGTCGAGTGCGATTTAGGATATGTCCGTTTACCTGAATTAGAAAAAACTATTGCTGGTGCTAAGCCGATAGAAAATGCTTGGCTGACTGGCGACGATTTAGAGCAAGTGTTAGCCGGCAAAAATCCTTCGTCGTATTATCTGTCAACCGATTTATTTGAGATTGAACCCCGTTTGGGGATTGCCATAAATCGAGAACGCCGCACAGTAGAAGAGGGTATGTTGTACCAAAACCAGCATGTTCGCCTGCGTGATGATAATCTACAAATAGGTGTTATGGTAGGTGGTATTAATGAGGTGCTACATCCAGAAAAAAGGGCACGGGTACGATTTGGCGGAGAGGGGCGACTGGCAGAAGTGACAATCACAAGCTCAAATCTGCCTAAACTGGCTCTCCCAAAGAATTTGAATAAGAATATTGTCTTGACTTTGCTCTCGCCTGCGAATTTGGAGGGTAGTTGGCTACCCAAAGGATTTACGGAACTCTCCAGTGAGAGTAAAGAAAAAATATGGCGTGGTACGCTCAATGGTGTTGAATTGACGATTATCAGTGCTGTTTTGGGCAAGTCTATTCGTGAAGGCGGGTGGAATTTGGCGAATAAACAACCGCGTGAGGTTATCAGTCTGATTCCGGCTGGTAGTGTCTGGTTTTGTCAGGTTGAGAATGGTAATGCGGCAGATTTGCACGGTTATCAGATTGGTCAGGAGACGGAGTTGGGGCGGGGAGAGTTGGCGGTTGGGGTTTGGTAATAACATGCTCCGGCAAAGTACAACGGATTGACGGAATAAATTGATTTTTTTTTGAACTAAAGAAATCCGATTTTTTGAAAAAATCGGATTTCTAGCAACTAAAGAAATCCGATTTTTTGAAAAAATCGGATTTCTAAACTAAAATAAAAAGGAGTTTAAGATGTCAACAGCAATGCTTGGTTTACTCACAGAAACTTCCTTACACGCAGGCACTGGACAAATGCTTGGTGTCATTGATCTACCGATTCAGCGCGAATCACATACAAGTTGGCCCTGTGTTTATGGCTCCGCAGTCAAAGGGGCTATGCGAGAATTGGCAGAAAACAAGGGACATACATGGGTTGAAGACGTTTTTGGGCCAGATATGCAAAACGGCTCAGAATATGCGGGTGCCCTCGCCATCACCGATGCCCGCTTATTACTCTTGCCTGTGCGCTCTCTGACGGGCCATTTTAAATGGGTCACTTGTCCAGCGGTGCTGCAACGTTGGCAAGCGGATTATCGCCGTTTAGGATTGCCAGATGGTAATGATTTTTCTGTGTCTAACACAATTGATGGTAACAAGGCATTAGTCTCTAAGTCTCTCACAGAACAGGACTTATTCTTGGAAGAGTTTCGCTTCAAAACGCAGCCTCGTGAGGAGATTGATAAAGTTGTTAGAAGTGTGGCTAAACTCATGGGCAGGGAACGCAATGAGATTGAGAAAGCTTTAAAGAGTCAATTGACGGTGGTGAATGATGATATGTTTGCCCATATCGCTAGATATGCTACGCCTGTCAATGCTCATATTGCCATTGATAACGAGACCAAAACGGTCAAACCGGGCGCTCTCTGGTATGAAGAAACCCTGCCGCCTGATACTTTGCTTTATACAGCTTTAGTCGCGCAGACTTCCCGTAAAGATGGCAAGAAAAAAGCCAAGGATGTCTTAGGCCACATTGTCGATGAGCTATTTTCTGGTGATCAGTCTTATCTGCAATTGGGCGGGAATGAAACGGTTGGGATGGGCTGGTGTCGTGTTAAAGTTTTACGTGGGGAGAATTAAGAATGCTACATGCTAAGATTAAAACAAAAACTAGGAAGAAAACGGTGCAGACAATGCAGCAAGAACGTGCTAAGTTTGCTTTAGAAGGTGTAGAAAGCGCGTCTAAGCTGTTGATGCCTGAGCAAAAAAAAGAATACCGCAGCCATGTCGCTGGCTTGCCGTTTATGATTCATGCCAATGGACTGGGACAAACGGCGGCGTTTTTCCGTAGTAAAGGCACTGAGAAAGCGGATTATCAATTGCTCTATCAATTGCTCTCCGACTGGCTGAAAAAGGAGGGACAACCTTTTCATGGTCAAAATGGATTGTTAGAGGGCATTACCAATAGCGATATGCATACTTACCTAGCGGCGCAAGCTGAAGCGATGGTATTTATGAATTGGGTGAGAAAATTTGCAGATGCTTTTATGCAGGAAGAGAAGCCATGACAATACCACTATATCAGGAACATCAAGCGCCCAAAGGGCCACCAGAAGGTGGTCATCTCGGTTTGTGGTACACTCGATTTTTTAACCGTTATACTGATCAATGGACTTTGGACGATACTGCTAAACAAAAATGGGTGAGCGATATTGCTAACAGGCAATGTGGGGATGAAAAAGCCCTTGATCAGCATGCCTTGCGTTTATTAAAATTGGTCAAAGCTCTAAAGGGGCAATTTGCCATTTGTGAAAGCAATTGGCATTTTGCGACGGGCTTAGGTTTGCCGCATCCGGTGGAAAATGGTTTTACTTGGCACCAGACGTTGGGTGTTCCCTTTTTGGCAGGTAGTGCGATTAAAGGTGTGCTCCGGGCTTGGGTAGAGTTTTGGGACGAGACTGATAGAGCGCAACGTTTAAAAGATTGGTTTGGGGAGCAAGATGAGACGGGCAAACTGATTTTTTTTGACGCGATACCTGTTGCGCCAGTGCGATTGATGGCGGATATTATGACGCCGCACTATGGTAAGTGGTATGAAAAAGGCGATGATATTCAAGGCGATGATATGAGTTCTGTCTTGGAACATCCTGAACGTTTACCAGCGGATTGGCATGATCCGGTGCCGGTGCCTTTTTTGGTGGCAAAACAGGCTAAATTTTTGGTGGGAGTCGCGGCGCGGGATGCGAGGGCTGAGGCGATGGTTGCGATGGCTTTAGAGTCATTGGTTGATGCCTTAGAATGGCTCGGCGCGGGTGCTAAGACGGCGGCGGGGTATGGTCATTTGGTGAGGGATGAAAGGGCGGGGGAGGATTTATTAGTTCGACAACAAAAGCTGGATGAGGAGAAAAAACGGCGAGATGATGAGCAAAAAGTTGTCGAAAAACTTTCTTCTGATTTGGAAAAGCAGTTGTACAAGGAGTTATTTTCTGAGCCTAATGAAAGTAAAGCCGTAGCCAAGGCGACTGAATGGTTTAAGGAGTTGGACAAGCGTGATGGGAATGAAGCTTTGCAAATTGCTGGCATGTTAAGGGACTTTTATGTCAAAATTGGCAAATGGGAAGGTAAGAAAGTTGCCAAAAAGCAAAAGGAGAAAGTTGAACGCATTAAACAGTTTTTGGGTGGAAGTTAGCAGCCGTTCGTAGTAGGCGATTTATCGCCTCAATGCCATTAAGTTAAGACAAACCTCAGTCGATGAATCAATGCCATTAAGTTAAGACAAACCTGACAGGTGTCAAAAACATGTCAGGTGAATTTTTCCTTGAGTTTACAACGACCTGCCATGTTTTGGAAACCTGGCAGGTCTGATTTTGAGGGGTTTATCATACTGGCATTGATTTATCGCCTACCACAACGAGGTAATAAAAAATGATTACCGAAACCGAAGTGGTCCATTTTGATTGGGCCATCAATAACTTATTACGTGACAAAGCGAACTTTGACGTATTGGAAGGTTTTTTAAGTGCAGTCCTCGGTGAAGAGGTTGAAGTGATTAAAATCTTAGACAATGCATCCAATCAGCCCGATGCTTTGAAAAATTTCAACCGCGCTGACATACTGATCAAAGATAAAAAGCAACGACAGATCCTCGTCGAAATCCAAAATCATCAAGAAATTGGCTATATGGAACGCATACTCTGGGGGGTGTCCAAACTTATTGTTGATACTCTTCCAGAGAGTCCTGATTATCACAATATAAGTAAAGTCATTTCGATTAGCATTCTTTATTTTAATTTTGGGCTAGAAGATGATTATGTCTATTACG
Source organism: Pseudomonadota bacterium (assembly GCA_039714115.1). GTDB lineage: Bacteria > Pseudomonadota > Gammaproteobacteria > Beggiatoales > Beggiatoaceae > Thiomargarita. The sequence goes on from JBDLJY010000151.1 coordinate 12,419, forward strand.
GTGTGAACGAATTTAGTGGCTTGCATACGCAAAAAAATCTCGTTTTTCGTCAATTGAATCCTGAGAGCAAAAAGCTTGAAAGACGATACAGCAAAGAGGTTTTTCCGGAATATTATTTAATTAGCGTTGAACGTTTTAAAGATGTCATTACTTCGGATTTAGACGAATGGATTTATCTGCTCAAACATTCGGCTTTACGCGCTGATTTTAAGTCCAAAAACATTGACAAGGCTCGTGAAAAATTAGCATTGTTGAAATTGAGTCCAGAAGAACGCAAAAGCTATAAAAACTATATTCAGACTCAGCTTATTGAAGACGAGGTACTGGAAACAGCGCGATCTGAGGGGCTACAAGAAGGGCTAGAACAGGGGGTAGAACAGGGGCAGGAGAAGGCGAAATTGGAAATCGCTCGAAAGCTGCTTGATCAGGGTATGGATATTGAGATGATAGCTGCCATGACTGGTTTGAGTGTTGAACTGATAAATATAGCATGCGTCGGCTGGAAAAGTGAAGAATAGGTATAGGCGATAAATCACGGTTCGTGTAGGGGCAATCCTTTATGGTTGCCCGCCACGATATGGCATTGATTTATCGCCTACCGTGATAAGAATAGGTTTAACTTTTATGCGTAGAGTCGTTATTTCCACAGTCGGCACGAGTTTGCTGACTAACCAAATTAATCGCGCCAATCCCGATGAAAAAAATTGGTATGTCCAGTTACGGGATTCCGCGAATCTGCACAGTAAAGCTGATACGCCTCTCGCCGTACAAGAGATTATTGAGGAATTGCGAGAACGTGCCCGTGATAAGTTGGTGCAAAGTAAAACTGCGGTTATACGGGCTATCAGTGCCGAGTTAAATGGTTTATATGGTTTATATGATAATCAATTGGCGCAGAGTAAGCAGGATATACATTTTCTCATTTCGACTGCCACTTATCAGTGCAAGACGACGGCGGAAGTTATACGCGATTTTTTGCGAGAGCAAGGTTTGTTGTCTGTTGAAATACAGACGCCTTCGGGTTTGTCAACTGCGAGTACGGAGGATTTTTCTTCTGGTGTTGATGATTTGATTGTTTGGTTGCGTGAAAATATACCTGCTTATAAAGCTCGTGGATTTAAGGTTTATTTTAATTTGGTGGGTGGCTTTAAGAGTTTGCAGGGTTATCTTAATACGATTGGGATGTTTTATGCTGATGAAATCTTGTATATCTTTGAGGGCAAAAATGCTGAGTTGATTAGTATTCCCCGTTTGCCGATTACTTTGGATTGTGAGGCTATTATGCCGCATCGGGTGACATTTGCTCTGATGAATGCGGGTTTAGATATGCTTGTTAATGAGGATATTCCAGAGTCATTGGTGTTGAGGGTTGATGAGCTGATGACTTTGTCGACTTGGGGTAATTTGGTATGGGGGGAGTGTAAAAAGTCGTTGTTGTCACAGGAGCTGTTGGCATTTCCGAGATTGTCCTTTGATGATTCATTTAGGCAGGATTATAAAAAAATTGTTCGTTCAGTGGATAAGATTAATTTACAAGAAACTTTGGCAAAAGTCTCTTGTTTATTAGAACAACATGAGGGTGATGCTGGGGCTTTAAAAAAAGATGGTGGGCTGAAGTATGAGAATTTTATCAATCGCAAAAAAACCATCGGACATTTTCGCGTTGATCGTGGTTTACGTGTCACTTGTGTTGCTAAAAAGGGTGTGTTGCATCTGAGAAGATATGGGCAACATGAGGTTATTGATAATCCTTAATATTTATGGATAACTGATATGAATTTTTGGCATTGGCTATTAAGACGGGCTAGAATCCACCCGATATTAACGGGTTTAAGTATTTTTATTGTGCTGAGTGTAGGTGGTTTATTGCTCGGTTGGGTGGTTGCGCTTTATGAGGCGGAACTTGAGGTATGGTTGAGCCGGATTGAGAAAGCTTCTAACGTGATAGGTTGGTTTGCTGTGATGGCGGCTTATGCGCTGGCTTTACTGGCGTGGGCACATCGTAAGGAGGCGGCGATTTCTTTTTTTGGCACGGGGCAAGAGGTTGATAAAATTAAAAATGCTTTTGATGCGAGTCTCATTTTGGTTAGTCGTCATAGCCAAACGGAGTGGCATTTGCGCCATATTCAACCTGAACGTGTTGAGTTGGTTTGGACTCCGATGGTTATGGAGCAAACTGAGTCTTTGTTGAAACGTTTGCCACAGATTCAGTGTCTTGATAGTCGTCATCGGAGTCTCAGTAATGAAGAGGCTTATGATATCAGTGGCGTTAAAAGGCATTGTATTGGTTTGCTGATGGGCATTTTAAATAAATATGATAAAGATCAGGTGTGTGTTGATCTGACGGCGGGCACGGCGATTATGACGCTTGCGGCTTTTCAAGCGGCTGAGGAGTTGGGTGTCACTTCTATTTATTTGATAGGTAAAACGCCAACTAATGGTAGGGGCTATGTGATTGATGATAAAAAAGTCCATGAGCCGAATGAGGCTAAGGTTGTTATTGTGTCGGATCATCGGAGGATTGGTTAAGCGTTTATTTTTATAAAAATAAATTTTATTGTTCAATAAAATTATTTTAGCGATAAGCGTGCTAAAAAAAATAAGTTTTAAAAATCAGTAAGTTATTTTACACAGCACACAACCCAGCACAGGGATTAACGAAATAATGGGATTAAAACACAAAAACGACAATCTCAATAAAACCCACACACCAATCCCTTATTTCGTAAATCCCTGTACTGTGTTTGCCTGTTCTGTGTTTGCCCTTGTCATTTTGACGTACACAACCCAGCACAGGGATTAACGAAATAATGGGATTAAAACACAAAAACAAACCATCGCACCATCAAACGGACAATCTCAATAAAACCCACACACCAATCCCTTATTTCGTAAATCCCTGTACTGTGTTTGCCTGTTCTGTGTTTGCCCTTGTCATTTTGACGTACACA
>JBDLJY010000152.1:0-15355 GCA_039714115.1 Pseudomonadota bacterium
ATTTGGAACAGAAATTATTGTGGCTAATGGCCACGCTAACGAAAGATTAGATGGCGAGGAAATTATGAACGAGATCATTACACTGATTCACTGCTTTTCGCTTCGGACATTATTCAAAAAGGCGTGTCAAACGTGCCATTGAGGTGTTAGATGAGAGCACTGAAAACCAAAATTAGAGGTTTGGATAAAACCCAATTCAAGCGGCTCAGGGAATTGACGGCTCATGCCAAAAACCTCTACAACCAGACATTGTGGACACTGCGAGAGGCTTTTGAGGCAACCGGAAAATACTTTTCGTATTCTCAAATGGATAAAGCCATGAGGCAGGAAGTTAATCTTGAGGGTGAAGTTAACTACAAGTTGTTGAAGGCGAAAGTTGCTCAACAAACCTTGCGACGACTTGATAAGAACTTCAAGAGCTTTTTCCTGGCGACTCAGGATTTTAAATCCTCTCCTGACAAGTACAAAGGGCAACCAAGGCCGCCTCGGTTTAAACAGAAAAAGCATGATAATTTTATTTTTGATTATCAAGCTTTTCAAATTTTTGAACGGCTTATCGTCTTGGAAAAATATTTTCAACCCATCAAATCGTTCAAGCTACCAAGTGGTAAAGTTTTTAAGTCAGTTGAGGTACTTGTTAGAGAAGGGTTTAGAAATCAAACTACCTAAACAATTGGTAGGCAAAACTATCAAACAGGTAGAGGTTATTCCTAAATATAAGTCTTTTCATGCGGTTTTTGTTTATGATGATGAGCAGACTGACATTTATCAAATAGTTAAACCAGCAAAGAAGGTAGAACAAGTCAAACTTGATAAACTAGACGCCAAAGGCGAATTTCAGTCCAAGGAGGTTTTGTTTCATGAATCAGTGATGTCCATTGATATAGGACTCAATAACCTAGCGACTTGTGTCACTAATGGTGTCATCAAACCTTTCATTATTGATGGTAGACGGCTGAAATCGATAAATGCTTATTACAATAAACGCAAAGCAAAAATACAATCAACACTAGAAAAAACGAGAGGCAGGAAATGGTCGCGCCAACTTCAAAATCTCACCAATCGGCGTAATGCCGCCGTGAATGATTACATGCATCGGGCCACAGCTGTGGTGGTGAAAACTTGTATTGAACACAATATTTCAAAAGTCGTTGTGGGCGATGTTACTAAATCACTCGATAGCATTAATTTGGGTAAAAAAACCAATCAGAACTTCGTTAACTTAGCTTTGGGCCAGTTTGTAGATAAATTATCGTACAAGCTCGGGTCACACGGAATTACACTCTCAGTGACAAACGAAAGTTATACTTCAAAAGCGAGTTTTATTGATGGGGATAAAATGCCTAAAACGTACAATCCTAAAGCTAAGAAAAAACGGGTTTTTAGTGGTAGGAGAGTCAAACGCGGTTTGTATAAATCGGCTGATGGCACACTTTTGAATGCTGATAGCAATGGTGCTTATAACATTCTTCGCAAGAATGATTCTAACTTCTCGTTTGAAAAGTTAGTTGAGAAGGTTGGAACTAAGTTTAAAGATTGGCTACATTCAACCAAACGGATTCGTTTCTTTTTGAACAATCAAGCATAACAAGCAACCCCAAGCTTCGGCGAAGGGATAATGGGTTGATCGTTCCCGTGTTCGGATTTATTTACATTAGCAATAATGTCAATATTTAACAACAAAATTGCGATCTGTGTTATAGGTGTCTTATGTTAGGCAATCAGGCTTTAATTAAAATCTATATTTATGTAAAGCTTTGTTTTTATTAACTTATAAAATTTTACCCCTATTTTATAAATCAGTTTCATTTTGACTTGCTGCCGGACGGGGTTTGCAACCGGTTTATCATAATGTTAAACCTCGCTCAATGCAGTGATCTTTGTTGTAATCCTAAAACCCTATTGCCGAAGCTATCCTTGCTAAGGCCTCCCATTTGACTTTACCTAACATTGATGATTCCAAATATCAGGTGGGTTTCGGTATTACTGTGAGTATCGAAAACAGAGTTATTAACGGCACGATATGGCATTGACACTCTAAGGTAAGGAAGCGGGATTGAACATACCCAGCGCGTGAATCGGCAAGTGCAAAATGATACACTCAGCTCTATTGTCACCATCGTTTGTATCGGTAGCGGTTTATATTTTCCCGCCGCTTTACAAACCTGGATTTATCACTTTGGTACCATCATGGTGAACAAAAGCCAAAACAAAGCCACCCGCCTAATCGTTTTTTGACGTGTTTGACTTTCTCAAAGAGACTTACAAAGACAATATCTCTCAAGCATTAAATAAGCGAGGCGGATTTCGTAAAGTAATGTAGGCAACGGTTTTTTGTTGCCCACCAGCACCGACATGGTGGGCAAAAAAAAAAAGGCATTCCCAAATAAATATTTTCTGTAATTTTTATTACAGTAATATGTGTTACAATATTTTAATGAAATTTTATAACCGTGAAACAGAAACCAAACAGCTATTAAAATGGTCACAACAAGCAGAGGAAGGGCAATCAAGCCTGACGTTATTGCTAGGTCGCCGCCGTGTGGGTAAAACAACATTACTTCAACAAGTCTATCAAAACAAAAAGGCACTTTACCTGTTCATTTCACGCAAATCTGAACCATTGCTTTGTGAAGAGTTTGCTGATCATATACGCACACAGCTAGACATCCCCATTTTCGGCAAGCCCAAACGATTAAGCGACATCCTATCTATCCTGTTTGAATATACAAAGCAACAGCCTTTAACACTTATATTGGATGAATTTCAGGATATTGCCCGTCTTAACAACGGCTTTTTCTCCGATCTGCAAAACCTTTGGGATCAAAATCGTTTACAAAGTCGCATAAACCTCATTTGTTGTGGATCTTTATATTCACTCATGACAAAAATATTTCAAGACAGCAAAGAACCTTTGTTCGGACGTGCGGATAATCGTCTCAACCTGCAACCACTTAAGCCGCTTTATATTGCTCAATTGCTAAAAGACCAAGATCGCTTTAGTCCAGAAAACTGGTTGATTTGGTACACATTAAGTGGTGGAGTACCTAAATATTTAGATTGGCTGAGCAGAACAGATGTGAATTCTGATTTGTGGCAGCAATGGTTGGGTGAACATAGCCTAGTCATTGAAGAAGGAAAGTATCGTCTTGCTGAAGAGTTTGGCGGTGAGCAGAGTACTTATTTCTCTATTCTTGCTTGTATTGCAAATGGAAAAACCAGCCGCAGCCAAATTGAATCGGTTTTGGAAATATCAGTGGGGCCTTATCTGCAACGCTTAGAACGGGAATTTGAGATTATTCAGCGAATTGTTCCTATCTTATCAAAACCCAATACTCGCCAAGTGAAATATCGTATTCAGGATGCTTTTTTAAGTTTCTGGTTTCGTTTTGTGCATCATTATCGTAGTGCTGTCGAAATCGGTAATTTTAAATTTTTACAGCAAATGATTCAGCGGGATTTTGCCACTTACAGTGGTCATTGGCTAGAACGTTTGTTTCAAGAGCAACTGGCGAACAGTGGTCGCTACAGTGTTATCGGCAACTACTGGGAAGCGGGAAACAAAAACGAAATTGATATTGTGGCACTGAATGAACTGGATAAAACCGCATTGATAGCCGAAGTTAAACGTAATCCCAAGCATCCATGTGCCCGCCAGTTAAAAGCAAAAGCCAGCAAGCTAGAACAGCATTTAAAAGGCTATACTTTTGAATATCGTGGTTTATCTTTAGATGATTTGGGAAAATTCGATGTCTGAATCTAGCATTGTCATTTCGACGTAAGGATAAATCTGGGCTTTGTCATTTAGAATCCCCGCCGAAGAGAAATTAAAGCTGATCTGAAAATCACACTGGATAGAGTTTTGATAAATCCCTGTAGAGAATAGAACACCGGAGCACTATTCGTTGTTGCTTTATGTTGTACTAAAACGTAAAGATAAGTAGCCCCGCCCCGCCCCGCCCCGGCACGATATGGCATTGACACTCGCTTGCGGTGACGTGAGGGTTGAACTGGTGTACTATATTTACCACAGACACGATTTAAGCCTTTTTTATTCTCTAAACTTAGAAGGTAAATACCATGCTATTCGTAAATATTGGTGTGATGTTAGGTACTTATATCGGCATCAAACTCTTGAGCAGCCATCACACAAATAAAACCTCGCCGGTGCCAGGGGATGAAAAAGCGACTCAAAGTAAAAATCCACAATTGGATAAGCGTCATTTTAATATCAGCAATGCCGCAATAGGCATGGCAGCGATCAGTTATGTTTACCCACCAGTTAGACTGTTAAGTGTAGGTTTAACCACCACTGCCAGCGCACCGATTTTTAAGGAGGCTGAACATTCCCTGCGCGTGAATCGGCAAGTGCAAAATGATACACTCAGCTCTATTGTCACCATCGTTTGTATCGGTAGCGGTTTATATTTTCCCGCCGCTTTACAAACCTGGATTTATCACTTTGGTACCATCATGGTGAACAAAAGCCAAAACAAAGCCACCCGCCTAATCGGTCAAGCCTTTGAACAGCAACCGAGTAAAGTATGGATATTGAAAGATCAAACAGAAATTGAAGTTTCTCTGCATGATTTAGAAAAGGGTGATATTGTGGTTATTAAAGCCGGCGAAGTCATCGCCATCGACGGTATCATCACGAAGGGCATGGCTATGGTTGATCAACAGGCCTTAACCGGCGAACCGATGCCGATAGAAAAAGCACCAGGTGATCATGTGCTTGCAGCCACGATACTTGTCAGCGGTCAAATTCAGGTTAAAGTTAAAAAAACCGGACAGGAAGCGACCGTTGCCAAGCTCAATAACATTTTACAACATACCCGAGATTTTAAGAGCAGCCTACAATTAAAGGGAGAAAGTTGGTCAAATAAAATCTCTCTTCCATTATTGACAGTCAGTGCGATTGCATGGCCATTTTTGGGGACTTCATCGGCTGCGTCCTTGTTATTCAGTATTCCGAGCAACACGATTCGGGTATTACCGGCGTTACAAACCTTTAATCATATCACTCTAGCATCCAAGAATAGCATTTTAATCAAAGATGGTCGAGTGTTGGAAGAATTAGTTAAGGTAGATACCGTATTATTCGATAAAACGGGCACCTTGACCAAGATAGAACTTGAAGTTGGACAGATCATCAGTTGTGATGATTTAAGCGCAGATGAAATACTTCGCTATGCTGCCATAGCCGAATCCCGACTCAATCATCCATTGGCTCGCGCCATCGTCAAACAGGCCGAACTGCAACATCTTCATTTACCGGATACAGATCATGCCAATTACCAGATCGGTTATGGTGTGACGGTACAAATGAATGGGCAGACTATTCAAGTCGGCAGTGCTCGGTTTATGGAGACACAAGGCATTATGCCCACCGCGATCAAAATCGCCAATGAACAAGCCCAGCAAACCGGTGACAGTTTGGTCATGGTTGCCGTTGATCAAAAACTCAAAGGTGCCATTGAAATTCAGCCCCAGCTACGCCCCGAAGTCAAAGCGGTGATGGCTGATTTACGTCAACGCGGCATCAAACAATTGGTGATAGTCTCTGGAGATCATCAAAAGCCAACCCAAAAACTGGCCAAAGAGTTGGGCATGGATGATTATTTTTATGAAGTTCTGCCCCAAGAGAAAGCCCAATTGATCCGCGACTTGCAAGCAGCGGGTCACAAAGTCTGTTTTATTGGTGATGGCCTTAACGATGCGGTTGCGATGAAACAGGCTAACGTGTCGATTTGCCTATCAGATGCCGCTTCGATTACCAGCGACATGGCACAAGTGCTATTTCTCGACGATAACCTGTCACACCTGTGTGAACTGTTTGATATTTCAAAGCAACTGAACAGCCGTTTACAGAATAGTATGTTATTTTGGGGCGGTTTCGGGGTTAGCAATACGGCAGCGGTGACAATGCTGCATTTTGGCTTGACAAAATCTACCCTATTGTTTGGCACTGCATTTGGACTGGGTGTTGGACAGGCGATGTTACCCTTGTTGTAACACTTCGCTCGCACTCTTTACTGGGCAGGTTTTTGCTTTATCCATTGGTATTTTGTTAGTAGGAGCAGCAGCCGTACAAATCCCTTATGATATAAGGCTGCTTAACTTAATGGCATTGGGTTGCAAACTCCGTCCAGCACCGAAGATTGTTATTCAACGGAGTAGTTAGGAGTCCAAAATTTTGGCTTGGCGAATCGTCATGACTCGCCCAAAATAAATTTTGGACTCCAAGATTGTTATATAACTCATTAAGCAAAGGATTGACCGATACTTATATATAGTAGTAAGCTACTCCGGTATAAAATAGCACAGAGATTTACGGATTGAGGGGATTATATTATCAAATAACAGCATGAAAAATATAATGAAACAAATAGAAACACCACAAAAGCCAACATTGCAACCCGATGAAATACAACTATGGTTTACCTTTCCAGAAGAAATACAAAATCTAGAATTACTATCGGCTTACGAAAAACTAATGAACCAAGAAGAACGGGCACAGCAACAACGCCTACATTTCGCCAAACATCGGCACCAATACCTAATTACCCGCGCCCTAGTTCGTAGCACCCTATCGCGCTACACCAATATTGAACCACAACAATGGCGTTTTTGGAAAAATGACTATGGGCGGCCTGAAATTATTAGCACAGCAAATACACCACCGCTGCGTTTTAACCTATCACATACGGACGGCCTAATTATTTGCGGAGTGGTTTTAAAACAAGACATAGGTGTAGACGTTGAAAACCTTGAACGAAAAGGAGCCATGCTAGAAATTGCCCAGAGATTCTTTTCTCCAAAAGAAATCAAAGACCTATATTCCCTACCAGCACAACAAAGACGAGAACGCTTTTTTGACTACTGGACTCTCAAAGAATCCTATATTAAAGCACGAAGCATGGGACTATCACTACCACTAGAACAATTTAGCTTTCATATTTCAGAACACCAACCCATACAGATTACTTTTGCGCCCCAAATGCATGACGAACCATCACAATGGCAATTTTGGCTACTAAAACCAACTCAACATCACAAAGCCACCGTCTCGATTTGTCGACCAGCCAATCGGCACTATCGACTTACCATGAAAAAAGTTGTTCCTTTAATGAAAGAACAAACCTTCTCATGTACTATTCTTAACCAAACTGAAAATGCCCACACTCCGTAGGTTGTTACAAATGATAACCGATTCAAGCATGAACGCCAAACAACGCCACACACTTTTTGCCCGCCTACAAGCGCAAAACCCGCACCCAACAACAGAGCTCAATTACAGCAGCCACTTTGAATTACTGATAGCCGTCATACTTTCAGCCCAAGCGACAGATAAAAGCGTCAACAAAGCCACCCAGCCATTATTCAAAATTGCCAACACCGCCCAAACAACCTTAGCTTTGGGCGAAGACGGGCTGCGAGAACACATCAAAACCATCGGCTTATATAACAACAAAGCTCGCAATATTATAAAAACTTGTCAAATACTCATACAACAACATAGCGGAAAAGTACCGAGCGAACGTCAGAGTTTAGAAGCCTTGCCGGGAGTGGGACGAAAAACAGCGAATGTCATTTTAAACACAGCCTTTGGTGAACCGACTATCGCCGTCGACACCCATATTTTTAGAATTGCCAATCGGACAGGCTTAGCACCGGGCAAAACGGTAAGTGAAGTCGAAAAGCAACTATTAAATCGCGTTCCTAAAAAATATCAAAAAGAGGCACATCACTGGTTGATTTTACATGGGCGTTACACATGCGTTGCTCGCAAGCCCAAGTGTAAACAATGTATGATTGCCGATTTATGCGAATATTCTGAAAAAGAATGACTGAAAAAACACTTGCAATGAGCGAAAAAAGTCTGTATTGTTCTTCAAAAGCATTGTGTTCTAAAACAAGACCTGGCAGGTTGAAAACAAAACCTGCCAGGTCATCGTCCGCACTAAAATAATATATTTCCCTTTATTTTCAACGACCTGCTAGGTATGGGTCTCCTAGCAGGTCTGATTTGGGATCTAAAACAAGACCTGGCAGGTTGAAAACAAAACCTGCCAGGTCATCGTCCGCACTAAAATAATATATTTCCCTTTATTTTCAACTACCTGCTTTTCTGCCGGACGGGGTTTGCAACCCCGTCCGTAACGTTTTCCAAACAACGCTATGCCGGACGGGGTTTGCAACCCCGTCCGTAACGTTTTCCAAACAACGACAAAGAGAACCAAATAAATGACCAACCCTGAAAATCAAGAGCAACATTTTGCAGCCCTCAAATCGAAGTATCAAATGAATGACTACAAAGACACCACACCATCTAGTCCACTGTACTTCATTTTGCAAAAAATGGACTTAGAAATTGAACTAATTGAATTTGAGCTTGACTGGTTGAAAGAGCATAAACTTCACCCAACCATGAAAACACAAAGAATCCCAAAAGCACAGAGAACCGCAGCCTTAATCAAATTAGCGGACGAATTTTCTGTTCTTAAATCCAAATACCACACATTGAGTTACCGTGCATGGACGACAGAGCCACTCTACTTCATACTTCATAAATTGGACTCAGAATATCCGCTCAATGACTCAGAAATGAACCACCTAACAAAACGTCATTTTCCTGAAACGGTAAATATTGCTAACGCCCATAATTTTCTCAAACTAAAGGACAAATACAAAGCCACCCAACACCAAGAATCATCTGTATCCAGTCCACTCTATCAAATCCTGCTAAACCTTGAAGCAGACGAACCACTAAATCAGTCAGAACTTAACTGGTTGAAAGAACACAAACTCACTGAAACGTATGCGCTTGCTCAAGAAAACATTGCGAATTTGAAAGCCAAGGTAAAATCAGGAAATCCATTAAATCAAGCTGAGACTAAAAGGCTGAAACCAAATGGAGATGAAGAAATCACTACTCTTGTCCAAAAAAAGCACTTCGCCACCCTGAAATCCAAATACAATGTTTCAGGTTCCTCTAACCAGTTATACACTATACTTAAAAAACTGGAACAGAAAAAGCGATTGGAACCTAAAGAATTTGCTTGGCTATACAGCGAAAAATTGTTCAAACGTGAGAGTAAGATTTTTACCGCCTACCACCAAATCGAAGCGACTTACTATGAACAAGAACACAAACGTACTGGAGATAAATGGAATTTAGCCAATGCCAGCAGTCATTGGCGTAGCGCAGAACAAGCGACACATGCACTAAAACTGACAGACAACCTAAAGTTTGACCAGATTAAAAATGATAGGCTAAAGTCAGCCTTGTCAACGACGAGAGGAGGGGCTTTCCGAGACATGGGTAAACTTGACGAAGCCGAATACTGTGCATTACAAGCGATAGACTACTACTCTAATAGTCATTACCCCTATACACTGATGGGTGCTTTATGCTATCAAAAGAAAGAACGCGCAAAAGGGGATATATGGTTTGATAAAGCGATTAAACGCGGAGCTTCGCCTAAAGATCAAGAAACCGAAATTAAGCGCGTTATCAAACATGCTGACAAAGAAGAACGCAGAGACATCATGGCGCATCTGCTGAAAAAAGACACGCAGCGGAACCAATGGGTGAAAAGATACATAAAAGCCCTAGAAAACCAAGAGAAAAAGCAAGCAAGCAAGGATGCTTGATTTTATCGTTCCCACGCTCCGCATCAATGCCAGTACCGACAAATGCGTGGGAACGAGGATAAAATCTCAAGCCTCAAAATCTTCCCCAAAAATCTGCTCATCCAACTCACGGGTTTCCTGATACGTGTCTTTTGCCTTTAACAAATCATCTGCCAGCGCATCAAAAGCAATATCCAACTCTTGTTGAGATTGGTTTTTGAGCCAAAGACTCATTACCGTTTCGCTAAATTCAAAATCATCATCGACATTGCCCAAAATAGTATCAATCTCTCCGACAACCAGCTCAAACATATTAATCTTATCATGTAGAACGCGCAATATATATTCTTCGAGGCTGCCTTTGACACAAAAATTGAAAATAAAAACATCTTGCTTTTGCCCAATGCGATGAATACGCCCAATCCGTTGCTCAATTTTCATCGGATTCCAAGGCAAATCATAATTAACGATAGCATTCGCAAATTGAATATTGCGCCCCTCTCCCCCCGTTTCTGATGCCAATAAAACTGGCACAATTTCTCGAAACGACTCAATCGCTTCATCCTTCTCTTTTAGGGACATATCTCCCCTAAATTGTGCAAAATCAATCCCCGCCTCCGATAGGCAATCGGCTAAATAAGCTTGAGTTTCGCGGTGATTAACAAACACTAGAGTTTTTTGGGTGGATTTTTTTATCAGTTCGATGAAATGCTTAGCTTTTTCAACGTGTTGAATGGCGGTGGCTTGTTTGACTAAGGATTGGATTTCTAGATGATTAAAGCGTTTGCCCAAATTGGCTAAAGAATCCGCCAACGCTTTAGGGCTGCTGCCAGCTCGCATTAACAGCATATTACGCGACAAGCGTAATCCTTTTTCTTCCTGATATTGGCGCAGATATTCATTAATGGCTTGGTATAAGCTTTGCTCAGCCTCGGAGGGTTGCACCGTAATCGTTGATGCAAATCGTCTGGGCAAATTGACATCAACCAGACTGCGCGTATTTCGTACCATGACTTCTCGCATTAATTGCCGCAATTTTTCAGGATTTTTGGGCACGCGCCCCGACTTGCCAGCGACGTATTCTTTTTTAAATAACGCCTCAGTTTTTAATAAGCCCGGTTTCAGCAGCGTCAATAGATTGAACAATTCAACGAGAGAATTTTGCACTGGTGTCGCGGTGAGCATAAGAATAAAGCGTTTTTTGATTTCGTTGACAACTTTCCAGTTGAGCGTGTTGCGGTTTTTCAAGTGGTGGGCTTCGTCTACGATAACCATATCCCATTCTCGCGCCGTGACAAAAGCACGATGGGCTTTATGTTTAGCAGTGTGGATGGAGGCGACGATTCTATCATTTTGATTCCAAAAGACTTCTGGGGAAACTTCTCGCTCATCGGTGCTAATCGTCGCAATATTAAATTTGTCGGACAATTCCAATTGCCATTGAGAAACCAAAGAGGCGGGGGTGAGTACTAATAGAGATTTAATCATGCCTCTGGCTAAGTATTCTTTACAAATCATGCCGGCTTCTATGGTTTTTCCTAAGCCGACTTCATCTGCGAGTAGAGCCCGCCCGCCAAATTGTTTAATGACTTTTTTAGTGGTTTCTATTTGATACCAATATTTGTCAATGTGCTGGAGAGTGGGCAAGCAGACTAATTGATCGTAGTCCGCAAGTATGGATAAATTAAACAGGGCTAAGCGGGCTTCGTAGAACGCTAAGGGATCGGTTTGACCTGTTTTTAATGATTCTAGTGCCGGCGATGGCTCGAATTTGAAAGTGTATGAGTTTGACATTTGTTTTTCTATTATTTATTCTCTGAATACAACAGATTTACTCCGCTTCGTTTGCGGAATAAACGGATAAGTTTAGCAAAGGCTATAGATAATATGAACGATCCTATATTAAAAACCATCGAAAACATAGTCCATCTTCACGACGGAGTTGCCGAATCGACTCACCCCAATACACTCAACGTATTGCTACCCGATAACATTGCAGAAAGGCTAGACACTCCTGAAGACATCACCTTTACCACAACGGCAGAAATCCGCGACGGCTATTTTGTCACCTACAACTCCGAAATATTAAAAAAATTTGAAACGCTGCTGGCTAAAAAGGGCGCAGTGGCAAGTTACGAAGTCAAATATGATGGCTATCTCAAAACCACTGGCTTTGACAAAACCGTGGCCCAAGCTTTGACACCCATAAACGGGCTCATTCGGGTACAAGAGGCGAAGGCGAAGCTCACCCCCTATGTACTCTGCAATGTAGCCAACATTGGGCGAGCTGATGAAAATCGCCTGGGAATGGTATCATTTTTAATCAATGCAATAACAGGCGTCGCACCGATAGATATTGGTGATGCCCTAGTATGGGAGACAGATAGAATTGCCGCCACCTCTGAAGTCAGCTTGCCTTTTGAGGCATTGTCGCGTCTGATTGAAAAAAGGGCCGCCATTTTGATTGATCAAAAACTTGAAAATTGGCGAAAAAGTTTGAGCCGCAAACAACAGCGCGATGAGGATAGATTAACCTCCTATTATGGTATTATTATCCAAGAAATTAAGGAAAAAATTAATAAAAAAAATTTACCGGATGAAGATAAGCAGCGAGAATTGGCGCGTATTGAGGCCACAAAAAAGGAATCCAAGCGCAAATTGACGGATATTAGAGAACGATATGCGCTCAAAGTCGAAGCACAATTGCATAGTGCTTTAATCATTCAATTGCCAACCGTGCATATTGCCTGTGAATTGGTGAGAAAAAAGCGGCGACGTTCCATAACGGTTATTTGGAATCCGTTTTCTAAGCAGATTGAGCCTTTGCGTTGTGAAAAATCAGATGTGCCGGTGTCGTCTTTCTATCTATCTAATGATGAAGTGAAAATTATTGCCGCGGAATGTTGGCAATGAATAAATCCATTAAAAAATTTTGCTTGGGTGTGGGTAGATTTTTTGAAAAAATCGGATTTCTTTATATAGGAGTCCAAAATTTATTTTGGGCGCGGATTTACGGAAATAACGGATTGGAGTGTTGATCGTCTTATGTTTATCCGTTCTTTCCGTTAATCCGCTGTACTCGCCCAAAATGAAACGAAGTAGTCTCGTAGAGAACTTGTTCATTTTGGACTCCAACAAGTCACTTGCATCCAAGCAGGCATTCCGCCGCGAAGCGTGGGAACGAGAAAAAAAATATGATTTTTAACCGTGCATTGTTTAACGTCACGGACGGGGTTGCAAACCCCGTCCAGCACAGAAGTGCGGATTAATTCACTGGCAGCCACTCTAATTGTAGAATACAACGGCAAAACCGCCATCAAACAAAACATCATAGATTGGTGTGCCAATATTTCCAAAAAATATTGGCCCCGCGTCGATGCCACAGAAAATATCACTAACGGCACCGAATTATCGAGCATTATTGGGAGTGGACTCGCTTTAGCACTTTTACCATTTTTACTTACGTTTTCCATTCAAATCCCTATTAACCTATCTCACCATTGCACCGACTTTAACTAAAGGGGCTTACACCTTGACGTTAATCCAGGAACTGATACAGTATTATTAGGCGCAATCTCCCGAGTCGTCCTAGAAAATGGATGGCAAGATGATGAATGGCTTAAAAAATGGGTTGGTAGAATAAACTTTTTTGGTGTGATTATACATCACCTCAACAATCGCTCAATCTGATTAAGCAAATAAAAAGGCAAATTAATCAAATCAAACTCACGTTCTATCTTATTTTGTCTGGCAATTAGCCGTTCAACTAAAGGTTTGCCGGAACTTATTCGGATACCTCGTTGGGCTTGTTTCTTAATCACATAAGAATGCAAAGACTTAATACTACCATTACTGCCAGATTTTACTTCCACCGGAATAATCTCATTATCTTGTACATAGAGATAATCTATTTCAGCTTGCCCTTCTGATTTTGGTGGATGCCAATAATACAATTCTGGATTCATATAAGTTGCTTTACTATACAATAATTGTTGTCCCACCCATTGCTCCGCCAACTCACCTTTGCCGGCTAATTCTAGTTTAGCCTCCATCATGCTTTGTGCCGGAATACCTCTAGCAGCTAACAATAAACCAACATCAATAAATAAAAACTTACTAATTCTAATCTTGGTTTCCGCTCCCAAAGGAACAGCATTAGCGTATGAATGCAACACCCGGTAAAATAATCGTGCCGCAATAAAACGTTCAATGGCTAAATTCAATTGGCGATTATCACCACTACTCATCTGTGCTAATTCTTGAGCCTGTTTGTGAGAAAATTGTCGTCCAATTTGCCCCAAAATACCATTAAAAAAACCATTTAGCAAAGTCGCTTTTTGTGAGCCGCTATATTTAGCAAAATCATCACGAAAAGTTTGTAACAGCTCCACTTGATATTTCAAAATCTTAGCATGATTGAAATTATTCTCAATACCCAGCTGTACACAATAAGGCATACCACCCGTCAAAGTATAGCGTCTGACTAGAGCTAAAAAATGCTGGTGCAAACTATCCGGAATCAAATGCATATTATTTAATGTCAACCGGATCAAAGTCTGATATTCCTGTTCAGCTCCAATCGCCAACAAAAACTCATCAAAATGCAATGGTCCCATAAAATAAGGCTCTATACGCCCCACCGGACTTGATAATTGGTAATTTTGCAGAACTTGATCAAGCAATGAACCGGTAAGGATAACAGCCAGATTTGGCATATCCTCATAAAAATAACGCAAACAAGAATAAGCAGCCGGCGTTGCTTGTGCCTCATCTAGGAATAAAATGACCGGGCTATCTGGTTTGATTGTCTCACCGGTAATAAGCGAGACACTAAACAAAATCTCATCTAACTGATAACGTTGGAACAGTGCATTTAATTCTGAATGACGCTCCAAATTAATCTCAACAATTTTTACTCCCAATTCTTGAGCAGCCAGCCTCACCGCAGTGGTTTTACCAACTTGACGTGCGCCACGGATGACTAAAGGCTTTTTTCGAGGCTGTTTATACCAGTTTTTTAAATCTTCAACGGCTTTACGGTAGAACATAATCTCCAACTTTAATGCAATTAAAGCATTAAAGTATAACATATTGGAGATAAAAGTGTATTAAAGTGTAAGATTGATGAGCTTAAGTACATAATCATGGCATGTTCTGTAAAAAATGGAATTAAACCCCTTATAAAAGTAGTGACGACGATTAAAAATACACTGAGGGTAATAAATAGGTTTGATTTTAAATGTCTGCCGGTGTGTACTTGAGAGATTATTATCATCACTATATAAAAACTAAGCCCAAATGCACCGTGCTAAGTATAATATTTTTGGCTCCAAAAAAACTGTTTTTCTTGGCTCAAAGAGGTTTTTTAGACTGGGTTTGATTTGCTTATCGACCACAATTTGTTCAATCAGTGATGGTTGTGTAATCAATCCGTGTATTTCTAAGGCACTATAATAGCCTATATAGTAATGTCGATTTTTGACGTCGCCGTCGATCCTGAGTTTGATATTAGATTTAAAACAATCAGACGGAGTAGATTTTGAATTTTAGTACCGGAGCTAGACTATCGCACCAAACACAATACCACCGTTTATCTCAAGAAATCCAAACAAAATTTGCTAAAGGCTACCCCAACGATAATATCTTATTTGAGGATTCGCAAACCGCCGTATTAATTCAAGGCGGAACTGAAGTCATGCGCGTGAGTATGGCTGATGCC
>JBDLJY010000153.1:0-15169 GCA_039714115.1 Pseudomonadota bacterium
AAATACAATATCCCCGTAGGAATGGCAAGTCGTGTTGGGGGGTAATCCCTGTATTCGTCAATCCCTGTGCTGGGTTTTAAATACAATATCCCCGTAGGAATGGCAAGTCGTGTTGGGGGGTAATCCCTGTATTCTCCCTGTGCTGGGTTTTAGTATAGGCAACACAGCACAGGGATTGACGAAATTAGGGATTTGGGGTATGCGTTGTTTATAGTCTGTCAGTTTTATTCGACGGGGAGAAATCTATGTTGTCATTTCGACGAGAGGATAAATCTTGCTTTAACATTGTCATTTCGGTTTCAAAATCGTTACGGAGCAGGTTGCAAACCTGCTCCGGCAGAGTTGATCAAGAAATCATATTTTTTGAAAAAATCGGATTTCTAGGTTGGTTTTAATCCCTTATTTCGTCAATCCCTGTTCTCCAATTTGTATTTGCGAAAGGTGGGCAAGCGGGCGGATATATATCACGTTAGCTCACAGCAAACCCAGTGTGTTTTCTCTTGTACGGCGCATGATAAGCCAACACAATATCCTCTTTTGGGACACCGAATGCTACTAATTCATCGGTAATACCTTCTTCTGTCCCATCCTGCTGTACCCAGATTTTATTGCCCTTGATGTCTAGGTGCAAAACACAACCACTGACTCGTTCATAGTTATCCCAGCCAACATTGATGAGCATATAATGGTCATTTTTTCGGTCAAAAACCATTTCAGTCTCAATTTCGCCATACGAAGGTTTATAATGGCTGTATTCCTTTATCAAATTTTCAATATAGTCTCGGTATTGATCTACGTTTGCCATTTTACGTTCTCCTTCTTTTCAACATCATAAACAAGGAACTTGATTTGATAATCTTCAATGACTGCTTGGATAAGCGGGCGTGTAAAGTAACTTTGATATATATCCATAGGCACAGCCAAATACAAAATATATTCTGGTGCTATTCTTTTCAACGCAGAGCGATAATTCAGGACTTGTCCCACAGCAGTATGAAACTCACTTATAAAGGGGCCACTGACAAAACTTTTAATTTCAATGGCAATCTTTTGTTCTTCTTTTTGGGCGGCTATCATTTGTATGGCACCCAAATCAATATATAAATCAAATCCACCAAATCGGATAAAAAAAGGATCATTGGTAATTGTCCATCCCTCCTTGATTAACGCATTTTTAACCGTGTCATGGTAAATATCCTTAGCAGGCATTGGATTTAGTCCTCTTATTCGCTTGTAATAACGCGATATTTTATCGTTATTTTATCGTTCCCGCAACATGCCTTTTGTGCCGGATGGGGTTTTTAATTTTGAATACAGACATTAAAAAATTTATCGTAGATTATCAGACTATATTAATGTATCCTAATGCTCTCTCCTGAGAGACATTATCATTTGTGGAGGAATAGCATGACTGATGTCGTTGCAACCAACCAGACTATTTTAGTCGTGGGGGGTGGAATTAGCGGGATGACTGCCGCGTTAGAAGCCGCTGAGTGTGGCAAAGATGTGATATTGATCGAAAAAAACCCGTCCCTCGGTGGGCGCGTGTCACAATTATACAAATATTTTCCTAAAATGTGCCACCCGACTTGTGGCATGGAAATTAATCTGCGTCGTATTAAGGCTAATCGTCATGTACGTGTTATCACCATGGCTGAAGTTGCTGACGTAACCGGGGATGGCGGCAATTATACCGTCAATATTAAACTATCTGCGCGTTATGTCAATGAAAACTGCACAGCCTGTGGTGCCTGTCGGGATGCCGTTGAAGCCGAATTTGATGACGAATATAACTACGGCTTGAAAAAACGTAAGGGCGCCTATTTGCCATTTTTTATGGCTTATCCGCAGCACTATGTGATCGATCCACGCCTCATCGGTACTGCTGATGCCGACAAAGCCAAAGCATCATGCAAATATGATGCGATTGATTTGGATATGCAGGATCAAAGCCTGAGCTTGAATGTAGGCGCAATTGTATGGGCAACCGGCTGGAAACCTTACGATGCCAACAAAATTCAGCCCTACGGCTATGATCGTATCCCTAATGTTATCACCAGCGTCGAATTTGAACGCATGATGGATCCGTTAGGTCCAACGGGGGGTAAAATCTTACGCCCATCTGATGGTAAAGAGGCTAAAGATATTGCCTTTATCCAATGTGCTGGATCGCGTGATCGCAATTACCTCAAACATTGTTCACGTATTTGTTGCACCGCGTCACTCAAACAAACGACTTATGTGCGCGAACAATACGGTGATGAGGGCAAGTCCAGTATTTATTATATAGATATCCGTACCATTGATCGCTTTGAGGACTTGTACCATAAAGCCAAAGCTGACGAAACGGTACATTTCATCAAATCCAAGGTAGCCAATATTACCCTAGACAAAGCCACCGGCAATCCAGTTTTACAGGGTGTGAACACTGAAGGTTATCACCGTTACAGCAATCCGCATGATTTAGTTGTGCTCGCTATCGGTATGGAGCCGAGTGTCGATTTGAGCAAAATAGGGCTCAAAGTCAATGAACATGGCTTTATTGAAAATGATCCCAGCAATGGTGGCATGTTTGGCGCCGGCGTTGCTACAGATGCCTTAGATGTCAACCGTGCTGTGCAAAACGCTACCGCCAGCGCATTGCGGGCTATTCAAGTCGTTAATCAAGTTGCCGCTGCGGAGGGTTAAACAATGGCAGATAAAAAATTAGGCGCCTATATTTGCAAAGGATGTGGCATCGGTGAGCGCTTGGATACGGCTCAACTCGAAATGATTGCCAAACGCGAAGGCAAAGTCGGTTTTGCTAAGCAGCATGATTTTCTCTGTAACAGTGACGGCGTGAAAATGATTCAAGCCGATATTGATGCTGGTGAAGTCAATCATGTCGTCATTGCCGCTTGTTCCAGACGTGCCAAAACGGATGCTTTTAATTTTGACAATGTAGCAATCTCTCGTGCCAATTTGCGCGAAGGCGTGATTTGGGTGCGCCCCGACACCGATGAGGCGCAAGAAACCACGCAAGAGATGGGTGAAGATTATATACGCATGGCGTGCGCTGAAGTCAAATTTATGAATTTGCCAGCCACTAGCGGAGAGCAAGGGCGAGTCGCTCATGTTCTCGTGGTTGGCGGCGGATTCACTGGTTTAACGGCAGCCATTGAAGTGGCTAAAGCCGGCTATTTAGCGACCATTGTCGAAAAAACAGGAGAATTGGGCGGCGTTGCGAGCCAAATCTATAAACGCATCCCCACTCGTTCTCCCTTTGCCGATCCACAGGATACCCCGATTGGGGATTTGATCGCGCAAGTCAACGCCAATGACAAAATCACGGTGCATCTCAATTCCACTGTGACAAAAACCGAGGGCGCACCGGGGCGCTTTAGTGCCGATATTAGCCAAGAAGGCGGGGCGACTGAGTCTAAAAACTTTGGCTCAATTATTCAAGCCAGTGGATTTAAGCCCTACGATGCGACTCAATTACCCGAATTTGCTTATGGCAAAACGCCGGATGTAGTCGATCAACTCGGCTTAGAAGCCTTAGCCAAGCAAGCCAATGGCGGGGCGATCAAACGGCCATCCGATGGTAAAGAAGTCAAAAGCGTCGTATTTGTCCAATGTGCTGGACAACGTAGTGAAAAAGAGGGCCATTTATCCTATTGCTCTGGTCATTGCTGCATGACGAGCGTCAAACAGGCGATGTATTTTAAAGAGGCAAATCCAGAGATAGATGCCATGGTTCTTTATACCGAACTGCGGATGGCGGGGGCAGGCGGTGAAGATTTCTATCGCAATGGTCAACAAAAAGGCGTGACTTTCACTAAAGGGGTTGCCAGCGAAGTTGTCCCGAGTGATGCCAATTTAACGCTTAAATTCAAAGACTTGATTCTCGATGAAGAGATCAGTTATGACACAGATTTAGTGGTATTAGCGACTGGCATGGTGGCGAACTCTGGTGTCAATATTGAAGAAACGGCTGCCACTGATGAGGAGGATAAAGAGGGAGAGGAAACGACGACCGCCACTGTTCCAGTTGAATCCATCCTAAATTTGGATTATCGCCAAGGCTCAGATCTACCACAATTGGTCAACGGTTTCACCGATTCCCATTTTATCTGTTTCCCCTACGAAACACGCCGCACCGGTATTTATGCCGCAGGACCAGTACGCCGCCCGATGGATATGGGGCAAGCCACAGAAGATGCCACCGGTGCTGCCCTGAAAGCGATTCAAGCATTGGAAAATGCCGCCATTGGACGTGCTGCTCATCCACGCTCAGGCGACTTGAGTTTCCCCAGTTTTCGCAAAGAGGGCTGTACCCAATGCAAACGCTGTACAGTAGAATGCCCCTTTGGCGCGATTAATGAAGATGAGAAACGTTATCCACTGTTTAATGAGGCACGTTGTCGGCGTTGTGGTACCTGTATGGGTGCCTGTCCCGTGCGCGTGATTTCCTTTGAAAATTACTCAGTAGAGACTGTTGGGCAAGCCATTAAAGCGGTTGACATGCCTGACGAGTTTGATGAAAAACCCCGTCTTCTGGTATTGGCTTGCGAAAATGACGCTTATCCTGCGTTGGATATGGCGGGCATGACTCGACAAGAATACAGTGCCTTTGTACGCATTGTCCCGGTACGTTGCCTTGGTTCGGTGAATACCATCTGGGTCAGTGATGCGCTGAATAGTGGATATGATGGTATCATTCTCATGGGCTGTCAAAAAGGTGAGGACTACCAGTGTCATTTTGTTAAAGGAAGCGAAATGGCGCACGAGCGGATGTCGAAGATTGGCGACACTTTAGAGCAACTGAATCTGGAAAAGGAGCGGGTGCAGACTTACGAAGTTGCCATTACGGATATTCACAAGGTGCCCAAGATCATCAACGATATGGCGGAAACCATTGAAAAAATCGGTATGAATCCATTTAAGTTTTGATTTGTGATTTTTGTGCAAAGTGCATAGCACTTTGCACCCAAGGAGACTTTTTATGAGTGAATTGAATACCACACAACAATACCGCAATAACTTTCTGCGTGAAGTAGAAGCCAACGTTGAAGAAGGTGAATGGGTCAAAATGTGCATGCAATGCGGCGTGTGCAGTGGCTCCTGCCCATTGGGCCCACATTGGGAACATCCCCCGCAAGAGATATTTATGATGATTCGCGCAGGTAAACGCGATGAAGTGCTAGGCTCTAGTTCCATGTGGATGTGTACTTCCTGTTACAACTGCATTGCACGTTGTCCACGCGAATTACCCATTACTCATATCATGCACGGTTTGGCACACTACGCCAAACGGCTAGGGCTCGTGCCCAAGAATCAACCAACCCAAAAATTTGCACAACTATTTTGGGATAACCTGTCCAAAAAAGGGCGCGTTAATGAACTCAAACTGGGTTTGAGTCTCTACTTTATGAATGGCTTTTCTGAAGGCATCAAAACGTCCCTGAAAATGCAAAAGATTGGTCTGGGAATGTATAAGACTAAGCGCATGAGTCCACTTGAAATGTTTGGTGGACATGGCTGTAAAGACAGCAAAGGGTTGCAGGCTATTTTGAAAAAAGCCCGTGAAATCGAAGAAGCGAAAGCTGCTAAATTCCAAGGCTAAGGAGACTGACACATTATGGCTAAGAGAGAATATTCTTTCTACCCCGGCTGTTCATCACAAAAGGGGGCTTCCTCTTCTAACCAGTTGCGTTCAACGCAAAGCATTTGTGATGAATTAGGCATTCAATTGAACGAAATACCTGATTGGAATTGCTGCTCTGCTTCGATTGGCTACGCGGGTGGCGGTGAATTGCCACGTTTAGCGTTATCAGCGCGTAACATTGCCCTATCTGAACAACATCATCCGGGGCAAGATGTGGTTGCCACTTGTGCAGCTTGTTGGTTAGCGACTCGTGAAACTAATGATCGTTTGAATGAAAACAGCCAACTGATGGCGGAAACCAATGATGCTTTACAACAAGCGGGTTTAACCTTCAAGGGTGAGAAAAAAGTCCGCCACATGGTTGAAGTGCTGATTGAAGACTTAGGCTATGATGAGATGAAGAGCCATGTCGTCAAGCCGCTAGAAGGTATCAAGATTGCTGGCTATGTAGGTTGCCAGACTAACCGCCCTTTTGGTATTGACGGAGAATCTTTTGAGAATCCGGTGTATTTGGATAAAATGATAGAGATTATGGGGGCGGAGCCGGTAGAAGATTACGACAAAAAAGTGTCGTGTTGTGGCGGAGCGCTGATGTTCTCTGAGCCGGAAAAGAGCCAAGCTTTAGTGAAGGACATCATTGAAGCCGCTTACGATGGCGGAGCTGATATGATTGTGACACCCTGCCCGGTGTGTCAGATGAATACTGAAGCTTATCAAGAACAGATTAACCAGAAATATGGCACCAAATTCAATATGCCGTCAGTGTATTACAGCACATTGATGAGCGTTGCTTATGGCAAGTCGGCTAAAGATGCTGCCTTAAATGGGCAAATCATCAAGGCAACGAAGTTAGAGGAAATTGCGGCGAAGTAAAAAAAGTAAATTTCGTCACGGAGAGAAATCCGATTTTTATAAAAAATCGGATTTCTTGTTCTTGATACGGAGAGAAATCAGATTTGTTAAGCCCGGTGCCATTATCGGAGTCCAAGACTTATCTTGTGGGAGAAGCCAAAATGAGTGTTATTATACCTGATGATATTATGTACAGCACTCGCATGACTGAAGGAGAATTGTTACAGGAAATTGCTGTTTTACTTTATCAAAAAGAAAAACTCACACTTGGACAAGCCAGTAAACTTGCTAAAATGAATCAGCGACAATTTCAATTTTTGCTAGGGAGCCGTGAAATTCAGGTTCACTATGATATTGCCGAATTTGAAAGTGATTTGAAAACTTTACATGAAATGGGTCGGTTATGATAGTTGTTAGCAACACCTCACCGCTTGTTAATTTAGCGAATATTAAACAATTGAACTTGCTAAAAGAGTTGTATGGTCAAGTGATTATTCCACAAGCGGTTTACAATGAGATTGTGGTTGCTGGCGCGGGACAAGCGGGTGCCACAGAGGTAGAGACGTTTTCGAGCAATCAACAAATGGTGACGACACTACAAGTGGATGTGGATGTAGGAGAAGCCGAAGCTATCGTACTTGCCGTTGAATTAAAACCTGATTTATTTTCAATTATACGACATTTCAAGGAAATGTGTTATGGATAGTTTTCATTTTGAATGGGATCATAACAAGAATCAATCAAACCATGAGAAACATGGTGTATCATTTGAGGAAGCTCAAACTGTTTTTTATGATGAAAAAGCCATTGAATATTATGACGATAATCATTCCTTAGAAGAGGAACGATTTATTATGTTAGGAATTGGTTATCAACTGAGATTACTTGTAGTATGCTATTGCATAAGAAACCCTCATTCAATTAGAATTATATCAGCCCGAAAAGCCACTAAAAAGGAGGCAAAAGCATATGGAAGAGGAATATGATTTTGAAAAGATGAAAGGGCGTAAAAACCCTTATGCCTCAAAATTAAAACAACAAATTACGATTAAAGTAGAAATCGATATATTAGAATATTTCCAAAGCCGATCAAAAGAGACTGGAATACCCTGCCAACAATTAATCAATTTATATTTACGTGACTGTGTTGTCTCTAATCGCAAACCTGTTCTTACTTGGGTATCTTAATAAAACCAGCCAAGCGAGTAACCCCGCAGTCCGTAGTCTCTTTGAGCCATTAACCTGCGGGGGAGTATCGTTAATTTCTGCCGTCGCCTTGCCGCCACGATATGGCATTGATCCTACGCTAGATTTTGAATTCGCAGCATTTAATTTCCACCCCTTTGCAACTCATAAGCCACCTTTTCCACACTTACCACAAAACCTTCAGACTTGAGTTCCTCAAAAATGATCCGAGTACAGAAACAGAAAATGGGAACATAGTCCCAGATCGAACTAGTTTCTTTTGAAATCTAGTGAAGTGCATTCACTCTCCCTGGGAATTCATACCTCTGCAACATTTGCAACGCTTGAGGATGCACAGATAAATGGCGTTTAGGTTTTGCCGGAGCAGGTTTGCAACCTGCTCCGTAACGTTTTAGTGAGGCTCTAAAAACGTTGCGGACTGGGTTGCAAACCCCGTCCGGCACAAAGTCTTTTTGCCGGAGCAGGTTTGCAACCTGCTCCGTAACGTTTTAGTGAGGCTCTAAAAACGTTGCGGACGGGGTTGCAAACCCCGTCCGGCACAAAGAAAGCGCTGATGTTCTCTGAGCCGGAAAAGAGCCAAGCTTTAGTGAAGGACATCATTGAAGCGGCTTACGATGGCGGAGCTGATATGATTGTGACACCCTGCCCGGTGTGTCAGATGAATACTGAGGCTTATCAAGAACAGATTAACCAGAAATATGGCACAAAATTCAATATGCCGTCGGTGTATTACAGTACATTGATGAGCGTTGCTTATGGCAAGTCGGCTAAGGATGCTGCCTTAGATGGGCAAATTATCAGGGCAACGAAGTTAGAAGAAATTGCAGCGAAGTAAAAATCGTGCAAGTTTGTGGTAGGCGATAAATCGCCTACTACGAGCCGGTGCCATTATCGGAGTCCAAGATTTATCTTGTGGGAGAAGCACTCGCATGACTGAAGGAGAATTGTTACAGGAAATTGCGGTTTTACTTTATCAAAAATAAAAATTGAAAC
Source organism: Pseudomonadota bacterium (assembly GCA_039714115.1). Classification (GTDB taxonomy): domain Bacteria; phylum Pseudomonadota; class Gammaproteobacteria; order Beggiatoales; family Beggiatoaceae; genus Thiomargarita. The sequence continues at coordinate 8,699 of JBDLJY010000153.1, forward strand.
TGGCGTAGCACCAAGAATTGCATTTGAATAATTTCAGTACTTATCATCCTAAAAATGTCGTTTCAGGCACACCAAAAAATTTTGCAAAACCTTTGATTTGTTCTACTGTCATTTCGCGTTTTTCATTTAAGATTTCAGAAATGACATTTTGTGGTGCAATTTCAGATAAATCTTTTGGTTTAATTCCACGCTCCTGCATAAAAAAGGCTAATGTTTCACTGGGTTTAACACTCGGAATATCCAGATGTTTTTGTTCATATTCATAAACGCGGTCTGTAATCAGATGGGCAAATAATGCCGGTAAATCATCTTCTGTTTTTGCATAACTAAACAATTCATCTAATATTTTCATCCGATCTTCTAATTCAATATCTGAAGTGATCGGGCTATAACAAGCCTGTAATAATTGGGTTAAATCTTCGCTTATGGGTTCAAATTGCAAAAATATTTTGGCTAAATCATTGTGAAATGTTGTGTTTGTGATTGTATTGCTCTTGTGTAAATTCATGATAAATTCCCTCTATTTAACTTGTTTTTTCCACCATTTGTCATATTCTGCATGAGAATAAACCGCTTTAATAAAGAAACAATGGGCTTTAGGACTTGCCCATGCAACAATACGACATTGGTTTTTGTGGACATCAAAAATGTATATATCTAATGGTCCTTTTTGACTTTCTGGTTTAAGTTTATTTGCAGGTATACGGTCAACATTCCAACCACTGGTATTTTTCCATACATTTCTGATTTGCATAGCAGATTCAAAATGAATAGTTTTATTGTTGAACGTATCTAACCAAAGTTTTAATCCGATTTTCCATTGAGGATGAGTGAGCATTGCTTCTGTAATACGTTTTGCTGTAATGATTCGCATAAAATTGAACGTGGTATTTTAATGCCGGACGGGGTTTGCAACCCCGTCCGGCAGCGAAAAATCAGATTTTTCTAAAAAAATCTGATTTCTTGATTTGATACGGAGATAAATCTTATGGGCAACCACCCCTGATTGCCCCTACGATTGTTTTGCAAACAAATGTTTGTTCAATTTCCGTTAGGTAAGGGTGCATAGGCAAACTAACCACTCTTTCAGCAACTTTATCCGCCATCACCAGACAATCACTTGTCTTTAAATGAGAAAATGCTGGTTGTTTATTTAGAGGTATAGGATAATGAACTGCGGTTGGAATACCTTGTTGTTTTAATTGATTTTGTAATTCGTCACGATTATCAACTTGTATGGTGTATTGGGCATAAACGCTGGTGTTATGCGGCTCTATATAAGGCGTAGTGACAATATCCTGTAATGCTTCTGTATAAGCTTGCCCAATACGACTACGCGCTTCTACTTCTTGTAGGAATATCTCCAGTTTTGCTAATAAAATAGCTGCTTGTAAGGTGTCCATGCGTCCATTAACACCAATACGCGCATGGTGATAACGCTTATCTTGTCCATGTACTCGAATTTCGCGCATGACTTTAGCTAAATCATCGTCATTGGTAAAACATGCACCACCATCTCCATAGCAACCTAATGGTTTGGATGGGAAAAAGCTGGTGCAGCCTATTGTGGATAAACCACAAGATTTACGTCCTTTGTAAGTAGCTCCAAAGCTTTGAGCAGCGTCTTCAATTACTGGCAGATTGTGTTTTTGGGCAATGGTGTTAATCGCATCAAAATCAGCACATTGTCCATACAATGAAACAGGCATAATGGCTTTGGTTTTTGGTGTAATAGCAGCTTCAATTTGCCTTGGGTCAATATTATAAGTACGCGGATCAATATCAACAAAAACTGGTTTTGCACCTAATAAGACGATGGTTTCAGCGGTGGCAATGAAGCTGAAGGGTGTAGTAATCACTTCATCATCTGCGCCAATGCCTAAAGCCATCATGGCTATGAGTAGTGCGTCTGTGCCACTGGATACGGTGATGCAGTGTTTAACGCCAACATAGTCTGCCAGTTTTTGTTCTAGTTGTTGGATTTCTGGCCCCATTATGTATTTGCTGTGCTGAAGGACTTGGTGAATATGATGTTCAAGCTGAGGACGGTGTTGATCTTGTTGGGTTTTGAGATCAATAAAATTAATTGGTGGCTTTGTTTCAGTTAATGAAAGGTATTCAGTTACACTGATGGCATACTCTCCACGTTTGGTCATTTTCTTATCACGGGAGACAAGACGTGCCTTGGTGCCTAAACGTTGTACCGCTTTATAGAGTTGAGCATCTTCAGGATCATTATCAGCAAAAACGTTACCTTCTGATGACAGAGCCGCCAACCATTGTTTATCTTTAGCCAAAATTTCCAATAATCTTCGTGCTTTTAGCAAACAGTTGGCAAAACTTTGTTCTTCATCTTGCCTGTGAAGTTCAGCCGCCATGACATACTCAAGCGTTTGCACACTACCAACATACAGCCAAACGCGATGTCCTTGCTGTTTCGCTTTGCTGATGACTTCAAGGCTTGATGAGAAATGTGGTGATCTTTCAGTGCATATATCTACTACAATATTCACATCCAGAAGAATATCATTCATAAGCCATACTTCCCACTTTTTTTCAATCCTTCAACAAAAAGTTCTTTATCTGTTAATCCGTGATTAACAGAATTTTTTTGGGTTCCCCGAATATTTCTCATTGAAATAATCATTTGTTTGATTGATTTATCCTTAACTTTATTAAGTGGATCAAAATGTTTGACCGAAGTTGATTCAATTTCTTCATCTGGCACCACTATAATTACATTAACAATATTATGTTTTAAGTTTAGCAATTGAGTGGGTCGTATCGTACCATTTTCATAGATAGCTGCTATTTCCATTTTTTTTACCAAGGGGTTTATGAAGCAATGCCATTAAGCTAATGATAAAATATTGATTTTATTATAAACAAAACCAAAATTAATGCCGGACTGGATTGCAAATCCCGTCCGGCACAAAGTCGCTAGAAATCCGATTTTCTCTATGTCGCCACGCAGGTTTGCAACCGGCTCAGTAACGACTTAACTACCTGATTGTTTAGCATGAATAACTATGCCCATATCAGTATATTCTCCTAAACCCACTCCCTGATCTACCAATTCTTCCTTATCAGCAGCCTGTAACCATTCAATTGACAACTTTTCAGGGAATTCAATGGGTTTTTCTGAGGCTATTGCCCATAACATGTAGCGATCAGCTGATTCTAGCCGCGACAAATCATTGGAAAATATCCAGACCTCATTTGCATCAATCCGTTCGGGCTGCATACCAGGAGAACGAGGATATAAACGAGTGAGACCTGTTTGCTCCTTTCCCCAGTAATCCAAAGTAAAAATATAAGGATATGCAGCACGGTTCGTTCGCATTAAAAAGCGAGCTTTTTCACCCTTTTGGTAAGTGACAAAAGCTTTGCCATGTGTTGTGACAAAGTCTAGCTTCAAATCGGCATTCTTCTTTAAAATCCCAGTCTGCGATAATAATCCATTGGGCGACTCCACTAAACTTTGTGCCACATCATTGGGTAGAACCGTAGAGGGAAAAATCACAGATTCTGTTAGTACCGTGGATTTGTCCACAAGAAACACGGTGACAGTGACTTGTGACTTTGAGGTGCTGACTTGCCAACTGAGTTCACTATCAGCATCCAAAAAAGCCGCCATAATACTGAAATTAGGGCGATATTCCACTCGTGTACGCAAATCTTCGATATCCATTCGATCAAGATCAGATTTCGGCAACTCTGTGACGCTATCCAAAGGCTTGAATAGCCTGCTACCGACTAAAGCACCCAACAATTGGGATTCAAAATAATTAGCCGTTTTGCTCTTTATTTTTGGAATGTTAAAATACAAGGAGCGTTGTGTTCTGGTAGCCAATTTCCCTTCCAATTTAGCTATCAAAGACTTACTCCAGTCAGCGGGAATCCTCGCAGCTTGTGCCGTCACGCCCGGCATGAGTGCGGGATCTTTAGACAGCTTTGGTTTACTTTTTTTAGTTGGGATTGACCTCTTCCTTGCGGAAGGCGGCATTCTTTTAACATCACACTTTTTCCAGTTCACTTCAAAAAGCTTACCCACCAATATCAAAACGCCCCGATCAATGATTTCTCGAACCGCCAAATGTTGTGGATCGTTTATCTTGAACCCGACATTTCCGCCGCCGCCTATATTACTCCAAGTTCTGAAAAGATCGCCTTTATAACTTCTGGTCACGATATTATTTTGGAGACTGAGTACCAAAAGTTCTTTTTTAGAATTTCTCAAGATCTTACCTTTCCCAGAGGCAACCAATCTCAAGTCCATCGCTACGTTAATAACATTGTGGCTGCCTGACATACCTACGTCCAGAAGATTTCTAAAGAAATCGAAACCCCATCTACGATTTCTGAGATCTTTGTTGTATTCAGTGATGGCGCCTGCCAGAAAAACATGGCTTGGGAGAATATCCCCTACGGTTTTGCCTGGCTCATTTTTTGAAATTTGAACGTGCCCAAGGTTCTCACCAGGAATTCGATCAATTATTTCAAGAGCACCCACCTTAGCAAGTGCTGTCATTGCCATCTCAGAAGCACCCTGGGTTAGGGCAGAAACATCAAAGTCTTTTACTGTTTTATCCTTGATGATATCGACAGCTACTATTACTTTCTCTGCTTGACCTGATTTTGTGATCTCATTGCCAACACATTTTAACCCATAAGTGTACACCGTCTCATTTTCTACCGCGCCCACATCGTCCGTAATCGGTCCATTTGTTGGTTGTGACCTGTTGTTGCCCCCACACCCAACAATAAGCGTCGTCAACAGGGACAGCATTATTAAGTTCTTAGTTATTACCATATAGCTGCTCTCCTACGATAAAGACAGACCTGCGGGGAGACCAATACCCCGCAGGTCGTTAGAAATTGCCCGTTCGTAGTAGGCGATTTATCGCCTACTTAGGATCGCGCATGAAATAACTTCTTCAAGTCAAAACCAAAGTCAAAACAAGACCTGCCAGGTTAAAACCAAACCTGGCAGGTCAAAGGCACAACCCAACCATACCTGAATTTGACTTTGACCTGGCAGGTTTTGTTATGATCAGCCTGCCAGGTCTTGTTTTGAAGTTGACTAAATTATTTTATGCACGTTCCTTAGTGCCCTCCGGAAATGGCGGTTATATCCGCACTGTTTTCCGCCTGTCCAGTAATGCGGACATTCCCAGTAGTACCTCGTACAACGATTCGGTTACCAGCAGCATTTGCATCTGAACTCCCAATGGCAGTGACATCTCCACGATTGTCCATATCAGCATGAATCTTGACGACTCCCATCGCGTTTTGGACAACAATTTTATTGCCTGAAGCAGTAGAAGTGGGAGTACCGCTATCAGTGGCAGTCACATCACCTGTGTTTTTCATCTTAACATTGGCATAGACTGAGCCTTCATTATCGAATTCTAACACGTTGCCCGAACTTTCTCCCCCTTCAACACTACTCATGCGATTGACCATCACCCCAGTAACGCTCTTTCTCCCATGGGATTCTTGTACATTTAGCTGCTTATAGCCTGCGGCGGCTGTATTTCTCATGGCCTCTGCCTGTATCGCACTTTTCCTTTCCTTATAACGGGCAGAGCCATCCGCATAGGCTGTAATAGAAAAAGTTATAACCATCAGTAATGCTAATATTCGCATATCAAACCCTCCTTTTCATCATATTTTTGTCGGAGTCCAAGATTTATCTTGGACGTAACCACTAGTCAATGGCAAAAATGTCATTACCAATGGCTCTTACCTGAACTTTGTTCCGGTTGCCGCTCACCTGAGCAGATGCCTCTTGCGTTCCAGAGTTCGTCGCATTTACACGGTTAATGCTAGCACCGGAGCCCTCAGCCATCACACGGGTTCCAGCAGCCAGGATATCCACTTCGTTGAAACTTCCACTAATATCTCCAGTCGCCTCTTGTGTCCCATCATTCTCAACGTCCACAGTCGTTATAGACGCACCATCTCTGGCAATTATTTGGTTTCCGATAGCATCGGCTGTCACTTTGTTGTCGTTTCCAGTAATATCTACATCCGTATTTTGTGTTCCATCACTCCTAGCTTCTACACCATTTATGCGTGCATCATTTTCGGCACCTATTTGGTTTCCAGCAGCTGTAGAATTGACCGTGTTATTATTACCAAAAATATCTACCTCCGCTGTGCTCGATCCATCATTGGTAGCAGTGATATTATCCAAAGCCGATTGAGCAAGTGCTGTGGAGGCTGACAGAGCGAGAACATATGCGGCGATACCCGCAATCAAAGACTTGTATATCATACTTTCTCCTTAATCAAAGGTGGGGGAAATCTCCCAAAGCCCTAATTTTCGTCACGAGAGTGATCAATAAGGGCTGGTTGGTTAAAACGTATCAAGATGAGATTTTTTTGAACCTAACCAAATTGGCTTTTCGGTTATATAATTGATTGGTGCTTGTGACAAAAATGCAAGGCGTACCTTGCATTTTGTCG